>CAJXPN010000096.1 GCA_913058025.1 uncultured Myxococcales bacterium
GGAGGGAGACGCAGTCGACCTTCCCGCAAAACCTCCCCGGTCTGCCATCGCGCGAGCCGTCCGCCGCGAGCGCGAGCGAGCCAGGACAAGAAAACAAGCTGATGAGGTCTGAACCTACGCGCCAGTCCACCGCGAAGCCGCCTCTGATAGCACCACCAGCCATTCAACGCGGAGCCTCTCCCTTGCTCCGGCGCGAGCGCGAGCGAGCCAGGACAAGAAAACAAGCTGATGAGGTCTTCAATCTACGCGCCAGTCCACCGCGAAGCCGCCGCTGATAGCACCACCAGCCATTCGACGCGGAGCCTCCCTCTCACCTCGCGCTCGAGAGGGTCCACTGCAGCGAGCGGTAGCCCTGGTTGTAGAGCAGGAGCCGGTCGTCCTCGATGGTGAAGGAGCTCGAGCTCTCGAGCATCTGCGCGAGCGCCTTCTCCTGTGCCATGAAGGCGGCGCCGTCGGGGCCCCCGCACGCCGCGGCCGTGCTCGTGACGTCGGAGACCTTCATCAGGTTGCCGTTCATCGAATACGTCCCGGAGACGGTGTTGCAGCCGAGCTCGGCTGTGAAGGACGACGTGGTGAAGGTCGCCATGATGTCGCGACCCGCGATCGGGGTGGCCGCGCCGTCGCTGTAGTAGATGAGCTCGAGCTTCCACGTCGCGTCGGGCTCTCTGGTCACCGCGGACGAGAAGACGAGCTCTCCACCAGCGCCCTGGAGGGTGAGGGAGTCGCCGGTGCGAAACACGTCCGTCGAGGTCCCGAGCATCGACAAGAACGCGCTCTCCTGGTTCATCAGCGGCATGTCTTCGCAGGCCACCCCCGACTGAATGAGCTCACCGATGGCGATCCGTGAGCCCGTGATCGTGTAGGCGGTGTTGTAGGAGTTGCACCCCGCGTTGCCCGCGACCTTCCCGTTGGAGAGCTCGAGCGTGGAGCCCGCGAGCGCAGGGCGCCCCGCGATCGTCGTGAGGATCCACAGCCCGCTCGCATCTGCCGCCGCCGCGGCGGCTGCGTCGTCTGCGGCCGCGGCGCGCGCGTTGGGCTCGGAGGTCGGGGCTGTCGTCGGCGATGCGCAAGACATCGAGAGGACGGCGAGGAGTGTCATCACGTGGAACTTCATGGGCGTTCTCGGATAGGTGGAGTTGTCGATTTGGTCGAATGTGCCGACGATGACGCAAAGGTTTGCCGGACACCACTGTGTCATTGATTTGAAGCCGCGCACGCGGTTTCTCCTCACGCTTTCTCTCACGTTGATGAGGCGACTGCGCGAGGGGCGTCGATGGGCGTGGTTGGTCTCACCGTGCCCATGGGTTTTCACCCAGCGGAAACCGCTCGAACGAGACTGTGATCGATCTGTCTACAGCATCACCTTCGTACGAGAGAAACGAACCCTCGAAGCTGATGCTGTCTTCGTGAATGTAGAAGGTGAATCGCTCGAAGGGCTCGGATTCGCCACAAATTTCGAGGTACACGAAGTCGAAGGGGTCTTCGACTTCGGTGTGTTCGTAGCGCTCGTTTCCTTTCAACAGCGGCAACTCGAGAACGATCAGGAATGTCTCCCAGTCGTTCCCGAGCGCCGAGAGGTTCGAGTTGGCCAGGCACTCGCTGTCGGCTTGAATCAGCGCGATCAGTTCCGGGCCATCGTCTCCGACCTCGACACAAGCACCAGACTCCTCGTCGAGCTCTACTTCGACGCCATCGATCGTCAGAACGTGTCGTGTCATGGCAGCGCACACTCCATTGGCTCACAGGACGCGCCGGAGCCTCGCCGATCGGAAACCGGTCGAGCGTCCGCGCAAATCGCCTGTTCGATTCGCAATACAATACGAACTCTCTCCGAAAGCTGAAATGACGGAGAGACTCGAGCGAGGAGGACGTGTTGTCCGCTACGCGACGTGATGTACGCGTGGGAACTGGGGTCGAGCGAGAAGATGTCGTCGTCGAGTCTCATTGCTTCAGGTCCTCTCGGGACAACGCACCCAACGGAAACCGTTCGAACGAGATACCCATCGAGGTCACGACGCCGTCACGGTCGTGGAGAAGGAACGACCCCTCGAAGCTGACGCTGCCGTCGTGGACATCGAGCACGAAGCGTTCGAGTCCCTCGTGGTCGTGGCACAGGAACGCCCACACGTGGTGCCTGGACTCGAGCGCGTCGGAGTGGCTGTAGCGCGTGGCGTCTGCCTGGATGGGGAGGTCCACGACGCTGACCCCGAAGGCGTCGAAGTACGCGTCGAGGGGCAGGTCGGAGTTCGCGAGGGCCTCCGGGTCCGCCGCGACGAACGCGGACAGCACGACCCGGCCCTCACGTGACTCCAAACGTGCGCTGGAGTTCGTCGAGGCAGGGAACTCCAGCTCATTGATACGAATGAGATGTCGCTTCATGATCTTGTCGTTCTTAAGGAGGCGTCAGAGAACGGCGAGGTCCACAGCGTCGATGCATCGAGCGTACGTGTCCAATGCCATCGTGGATGATGAGTCGAATGAAAGTAGATCCACGTTGGTCCTCAGGTGCGTAGTTTTAGCGAGCGCACCGCTGGGTAGCGCGAGCGCATCGAATGTGGACCCATCGGTCAGAACGCGTGGCGCGAGGGTGTGGTTTCGGTGTAGCACGAGGAGAGACGAGGTCGTCTCGCCAGGGAGCGAAGCAGATGGATTGGGAGAAGGAAGCGGGAGAGCGCGGGGAGCGCGTGACGTCGGGTAGGTTCGCGCGGGCGTGGAAGCTCGGGTCGGTCGGCGCGAAGGCGGGGGCGTCGATGCTCGCGAGCAAGGCCAAGAGCATGCTCGGCGGTTCGGAGGATCCAGAGGTCGCCTACGAGCGCCAGGCCGTCCGCGTCGCCGAGGTCCTGGGCCAGCTCAAGGGCGCGTCGATGAAGATCGGGCAGATGCTCTCGGCCGACCCCGAGCTCACGCCGCCCGGGTTCGCCGACGCGCTCTCGGGCTTGCAGCGCGACGCTCCGCCCATGACCTACGTGACCGTGAAGAAGCAGATCGAAGACGCGCTCGATCGCCCCATCGAGGCGGTCTTTCGTGAGTTCGACCCCGAGCCCGTGGGCGCGGCGTCGATCGGCCAGGTCCACCGCGGCGTGCTCGCGGACACCGGCCAGGTCGTCGCGATCAAGGTCCAGTACCCTGGCGTGGCCGACGCGCTCGAGTCCGACCTCAAGACGCTCGGCTCGATGATGACCTACGCCCGCCCCATGGTGGACAAGAAGCGCCTGGCGTCCTACCTCGCCGAGATCCGCAAGACGCTGCTGGAGGAGTCCGACTACATCGCCGAGGCGAACAACATGTCGCGCTTCGGCGAGATCCTGAAGGCGCGCGAGGGCGTGCGCTGCCCGGCGCCCGTGATGGAGTGGACGCGCGAGCAGGTCCTCGTGATGGAGTACGCCGAGGGCGAGAAGCTCGACTCGGCGCTCGAGAAGATGGACCCCGAGGCGCGCGCGGATCTGCTCGACCGATGGGTCGCGCTGTTCTCGTGGCAGTTCCACGAGTGCCACGAGATGCACGGCGACCCGCACCCGGGCAACTTCCTCATCGGCGAGGAGGGCGACCTCATCGTGCTCGACTTCGGCTGCGTGAAGGCGTTCCCGCCCGAGCTCACCGACAGCCTGCTCGACATCCTCGACACGTGCTGGCAGCTCCAGCCCGAGCGCGCCGTCGACATCTACGTGAAGATGGGCTTCGGCGAGGGGCTGAAGCGCGAGGACCTGGACGCGAACCTCATCGACGCGTTCCACAAGATCGTCCTCGAGCCGTTCCTCAAGGACGAGCCGTTCCAGTTCGAGGGGTGGGAGCCCGGCCTGAACAGCAAGAAGTTCATGCTGAGCAACCCGTCCTTCTTCAAGCTCGTGCCTCCGGCCGACCTGCTGCCCTACTTCCGCGCGCTCTCCGGGATCAAGGGCCTGCTCGCCAGGTTCGACGGCAAGGTCAACGTCTGCCGGATGGCCATCGAGACCGCCGAGCGGCGCGGCCGCCTCACCGGCGAGCCGCTCTTGTAAGGTTCGACCCGCCGCCGCGGAGCGTTTTCGACGTGATCGAGGCCGGTGCGTCGTCGTAACCTGTCGCCATGAACACGCGACACCTCATCTCCACCTCGTGCGCGCTCGCGGCGCTCCTGGCGTCCACCTCGACCGCGTCCGCGCAGGGGCCCGTCGTGCTGCCGTCGACGGGCCTCTCGCTCGACGCGCCGTTCCCCGTCGTGGTCACGACGAACTCCAGCGGCGACGTCGTCGCGCGCGCGGACGCCTCCAGGCCCAGGCTGAGCGCGTCGGTCATCCCGAAGGCATCGGGCGGCGATCGGGCCATCTGTGAGAAGACCCTCACGCGCTTGTTCGAGGGCACCGGCGGCGCGTCCTGGGGCTCTGCGAGGCTCATCGTCAACGGCGCGTGGTACGACCGCGCGGTCTACTTCAAGGTCGGGACGAGCGCCGTCGCGGTCGTGTGTCTGAGCGACGCCGAGACCTACGTCCACTCCGTCGTGAGTTACGCGGGCGACTTCCACGACGTCGACTTCGACCAGGGGCGCGCGCTCATGGTGGCCATGACCGACATGATCTTCGGGCCCTCCGAGACGCGCGCGCTGGTCCACCACCTCGCGGCGTCCAGGGTGATGATCGAGGAGCCGGGAGAGGTCAGGCTCGAGGTCGAGGCGGGCCCGCGCGTCGACGTCATCGCGCGCAAGGGCTCGCGCTCGCCCGAGCTCATCATCGAGATCGAGCGCGCGACGCGCGCCTCGTGTGGGGAAGCTCTGGGCGAGCGCGCGGCGTCCTGGGAGGTCACGCCGACCTCCCGCGGCGCGCTCGCGCCCCCGAGCTGGCACGCCGAGGTGCTCGTGGTCGCGACCGATGGGCCGTCCGGGCTCGTCGCGTGCGTCGAGGGTGAGGAGGGGCGCTTCCTCGTCACGCTGTACTACCGCGGCGAGTTCACGTCGAAGGACTACAGAGGCGAGGTCTCGTCCGTGCTGGGAGCGCTGTCGAACTCGGTCCGGGCGCGCTCGGCGCGCGCGCGCTCGTCGAGGCGGCTGCTGCGCCCCCGCGTGAACCTCGGGCAGGGCGAGCTCGACTTCAGCGCGTCCCTCGGGGTCAAGGTGCGCGAGACGCCCGGCGTGGAGTGGTCGTACCAGGACCGGGTCAAGGGGTTGCAGATCACGGGGCGCTCCGACGCGAGCACGAACGTGCTCGTCACGCGCGCGAACTTCCCAGGCTTCGACTGCGAGCTGATGCTCGAGCAGCTCTCAAGGGACGGAAAGTTCGGGGAGCTCCGCGACGCCCCCTACCTCCCCCCGAGTTGGCACCCCAGGGCGCTCGAGAATGTGGACGCCAAGGGGCTCAAGGCCTCGATGTGCCTCGACCTGCCCGACGGTGAGGGGACGCTGTTCGCGAGCGTCTTCGCCGCCGACCCCGACCTCTCTCGCCCCGAGTTCACGACCACCTACGGTGTCCTCTTCGCCAACATCGCCCACGCGTTCGGCGTGAGCCGAGGCCCCAGAAGCTGGCTGGCCTGGGATCGGTTGGGGCTGTGACGACCCGCGCGTTCCCCCCGCGTCGCCTCGCTGCTATCCTCGTCCGAGTACGCCATACTTTCCACTCGGGCACCTCGTCATGATTCAACGCGCCCTCATCGTAGCCCTCAGCTTCAGCCTCCTCATCGCCTGTGAGCGTGAGGAGGCGAGCCCGTCGAATGAGGAGTCTCCACCTTCGACGAACCAGGCAAAGGCCGCACCCGAGCCCGCCAAGCCTGCGCTCCACGACGCCCAGACGCCCCCGTGCGCGAAGCCCGAGGAGGACGCCAAGCTCAAGGAATGCAAGGCGAAATGCGACGGTGGTGACCTCGTGTCGTGCGTCGGTTTGGGGCGCGCGCACGTCCTCTCGCGCGATCCCGAGCGCGACGCGAAGTCGCCGCTCGAGCGCGCCTGCACGGGCGGCCTGGCCGAGGGGTGCACCGCGCTCGGGGACGTGCTCGTGGTCGAGGACGCGCCCAGGGCCGTCGCCTCCTGGCGTCAGGGTTGTGAGCGCGGCCACTCGATCGGCTGCCAGCGCGCGGGCTTCGAGCTCGAGATGGGCAAGACCGTGGCGATGAACCGGAAGGTGGCCTCGGAGCTCTACGAGCGCGCCTGCACGCTCGGGCTCACGCTCGGGTGCGTGAGCCGCGGCTACGCGCTGCGCTCGGGCTACGGCGGGGAGCCGAAGCCCGCCGAGGCGTTCGGGTACTTCGAGCGCGCCTGCAAGGCCAAGGACCTCATGGGCTGTACGTTCCAGGGGATCATGCTGTTCGAAGGCGCGGAGGGCGTCGAGCAGGACAAGGCGGCCTCGGAGCCGCTGCTCGTGAAGGGCTGCGTCGTCGACGCCCGCGCGTGCTCGTTCCTTGCGAAGCTGAAGTTCGAGGCCGGCGAGGTCGGCCCCGCGTCGCTCGCTGCAGTGGACGCGTGCACCAGGGGCGGCGCGCCGATGTGCGTCGAGCATATCAACGCGACGACGAAGGGCTGCGACGATGAGAACGCGACGGCGTGCTACGCGCTCGCGTCGCTGCTCGATCTCGGCGTCGACCTCAAGGCCCCCAAGCGCGCGCTCGTGAACACGCGCCGAAACGCCGCGCTCGAGCGCGCGTGCTCGTTCGGCGAGGCCCCCGCGTGCGCGGACCTCGCCGAGTTCACGGAGAAGGGCTTCTACGGCATCGAGGCGGATCCGCGCCGCGCCCGCGTCCTGTACCAGAAGGGGTGCGCGCTCGAGCACGCGCCCTCATGCGCCGCGCTCAAGAAGGTGCGGTGAGTGTGATGTCCCCGATCGACCACGAGGCCTCCGATGACGCTCGCCGCACCCTCGCTCCTCACGCTCGGGCTCGCGCTCGCGTTCGCGACCTCGTGCAGCGCGCCCTCACCGCTGTCCCGCTCCTACGACGACCCGTGGAACACGCCGCTGCCGAACGAGGTCGCGCCGACGTCCTACACGCCCGCCGAGGAGGACTGCATCCGGACGAACTCGGCGGGGTGCGACGGCCTGTGCGCTTCGGATTCGGACTGCGACGAGGACGACGCCTGCTTCGAAGGGCGCTGCATCCCGCGCTCGGAGCTGTCGCCGCGCTGACGTTCGCGTCGCAAGCGTCGGCCCAGGACGACCCTTGGTCGCCCGAGCAGACGCGCGCGTTCCTCACGACGTCGGGCGTCTGCCTGGCGTTCGGGTTGCCGCTGACGAGCTGGAACAACGAGAACGACAACGCCTACGACGAGGCCGCGCTCGACTCGATGACGTCGAGCTCCCAGGTCAGCCAGCTCACGCTCTCACTGAGCGGCCTGGACTCCGAGGACCGCTCGCGCCTCCGGGCCGCGCTCGACCGGCCCGCGCTCGTCCTGCGCGACGTGACGCTCGGCGCGGGCGGATCGCTCGAGGATCTGTTCGCTGCGATCCGCGTGCCTCCTCAGCGTAGGCGCACGTGGCGCGCCCGCCTTCGCGTCGAGCGCGCTGCGCTCGGCGACGCGCTCGGGGTGCTGGACCCCGAGGCGCGCGTGGACGCAGTGTTCGCGGTGTTCGTGAGGCTCAGCGGTACGTGAAGATCCGCTCGACCTTGTGGTCGAGCTTGCTCTCCTGGAGCCTGGGCGGGGCGTTCGGGTCGAGCTGGAGCGAGACCGCGAGGTCGAGAGCCTGTGTGATGACTACCTTGTAGGGGAGCAGCGTGTTCGGGTCGGCCACGAGCGTGACCTCTCGCCGCGCCGCGGCCTGCTCGACCTTGACCACCTCCTCGATGCGGGCTCTGTTCGCCTGGCCTTCAGGGAGCGCGTTGGTGATGCTCTCGACGACCGACTTCGCCATGACGTCGGGGTCCGCGGACACCTTGAGCGAGAGCGCGACGCACCTCGCCTCGACCTCCTTGGGCGTGCATCGTGTGGCGCCGACGTAGCGGATCTCACCGGACAGGTCGAGCGGCTGCTGCGCGGCGCTCGCTGGACCGACGGGCGACGAGAAGCTGATCGTCTCGGCGACGCCTCGCGTCAGCGTCTTGCCCGCCCAGTGCCCCACCATCGACTTCCAGATCGACTCGCTCCGACGCGACACCACCGCGGGCGTCAGCGTCCTGGCCAGCCCGCCCTCGAAGAGCGGCAGTGAGCCCTGGGCCTCGTAGCGTGACCTCATCTCGGAGAGGCCGACCTCGTGCACCTTCGCCGCGTCGAGCACGCCAGAGAAGGTCCCGTCCTGCTTCGCGAGTGAGGGCGCGAGCAGCTCGCCCCGCAGGAAGAGCTCCGCGCTCGTGTACTCGGCGCCCTCCAGGGGCCCCTTCTCGCCGACCTCCCAACCGCCAGTCACCTTGCGTCCGCTGAACGCGTGCGTGAACGTCTCCGCCGCGCCGAGGACGGCCGACCCGGTGAGCGTGTAGCTCACTTCGGCGTCGACCTCGTCGGGCCACGCGAAGCGTAACGTGACGGTGTCCTCGGGGACCGGCGCAGGGGCGCCAGCCGAGGGGACGATCTTGGCGCGCGGCTGCTCGCCCCGGCCGTCCGTGACGTTGGGGCGAGGGAGGTCGTCGCAGGCGGCGAGCGCCAGCGCGGACATCGTGAGCAGCGAGAGAGAGGTTCGGGTGTGGGTGAGCACGAGCTCCTCCGTGTGTGGCAGCGTCGACGAGCGCACAACCTAGCGCGCGCTCGCGACGCTTACCACCCGATCGGCGTCACGCCGCTCGCCGAACCTCGAACTCGTGCTCGGCGGAGAGCGCGAGCGCGCGCTCGCGCTCCTCGAGCAAGGACGCGCGGTAGCGCATCGTGTGGGTGTAGTCCTCGCGGCCTCGCTCGGTCGCATAGCCACGCATCTGCTGGATCACGGGCAACGTCAGCGCGAGCTGTGACTCGAGGCCGCGCCAGTGCGAGTCGAGGGCGTCGAGGAGCTCCGAGGTCTCGCACAGGCGCTCCTTTCGGTGCGCCGTCGCCAGCGCGTCCTCCCAACGCAGCGTCCACTCGGACTCGTCCTCGGAGCGGTAGAGCACGTGCTCGGCGAGCAACGCGCGCATCTTCTCGTAGTGTGCCTTCAAGCCTCTCATGATGTGCCTCCTTGTGGCGTCGAGTCGTCCATCGTCTCTACATGAAACATGTGCACGCACAGTGTCTTAGCAACCATGTTGATCGTAATGCGATCTTTTAAGGCGCCTTGACCCTGGGGCGAGGTGTGTGTGTGATCGAAGGGGGACGCTGATTGAATCGAGGGGCGCCGATGGACGACATGAAGACGAACTGCGATGAGGGCTACGACGAGCTCCTGGAGCTGTCTCTTATACACATCTGACGCTGCCGACGATCTACTCTGTGTAG
>CAJXPN010000097.1 GCA_913058025.1 uncultured Myxococcales bacterium
TTTTCAAGCAGAAGACGGCATACGAGATTTCTGCCTGTCTCGTGGGCTCGGAGACCTCGGGTGAGTCGTCCATGGTGGCGTAGCTCATCTGGGGGGCGAGGCCCTCGCCGCAGTTGCAGATGGGCGTGCCGTTGGAGTTGAAGGCGGCGTCCTTGAGGATCTCGAACTCGTCGTCGAAGGTGCCAGGGGGCATTCCGTTCTGGCCGGGGACGCCGCTGGGGCAGCCGCAGGTGTCCTCGAAGTTGCAGAACAGGCCGCGCTCGTCGATGCCCTGGGCCTCGTCGACGACGGGGACGCGCGTCTTGTCCTCGGGTGCGGTGTTGGTCTCGGGGTTGGCCGAGGTGAGGTCGTCGATGTCGCCGTTGCAGTTGTCGTCGAGGCCGTTGCAGATCTCGGGCTGGGCGGTGAAGCGCGAGATGCAGACCTCGACGCCGACCTGACACTCGACGATGCCCTGGTTGCAGCGCCCGACCTGGACGGAGTCCACGCCGTCGATGCAGGGGAGGCCGAACTCGCCCTCCACACAGGGAGCGCAGGCGGCGTCGGGGTTGGCGGGGTCGTCGCAGGGGACCTGGCAGTCGAGGCCGGTGTTGAAGCACAGGCATGCGACCTGGGTCTCGGTGTACTCGACGTCGTTGGACTTGAGCTCCTGGCACAGCGTGTCGGTCAGGCGCACGGAGCGGCGCGTGCCGTCGGCGAAGATCCAGCCCTCGCCCTGGTAGGGAGCGGCCTCTGCGGCGGTGAGTCCGCGCTGGTTGATGAGGTAGTCGTAGAAGGCGTTGGGGTTGGAGGTGGTGTAGGGCTTGATCTCGAGGTCCGAGCCCAGCACGTCGTGGTCCATGACCACGAGCGTGGCGTTGGGGTCTTCGTCGGCGCCCTCGCCGGCGGGGTAGTCCTCGGGGATCGTGAGCGGGAACGTGCACGCCGCCTCCCCCGCGATCGCCACGAGCGCGTCCTTGAACGCCTGCGCGCTCGTCGCCTCGATGCCGCCCTGGCACTCGTAGCCCGAGTCGAGGTTGCGGCCGGAGAGCATGGGGTCGAGGTCGACGGAGGAGCGATCACCGGCGTCGTAGAGGTCGCAGGGGTCCGCGAGCGTGTTCTCGGCGTAGGTGCAGCCCGCGCCCTGGCAGCACTCGCCGGTGCCGCCTGCGGCGGCCATGAACGAGTTCATGCGGGCGTCGGTGCCGAAGCCCAGCCCGACCATGTAGGTCGGGACGGAGCCGGCGTTGCGGTTGCGCGCCTCGCACGCGTAGTAGATGACGTCCTCGATGGTGGCGACGTGGTTGCCGTTGCAGTCGTAGGGCTCACCATCAGTGATGATGACGCCGACGCCGGCGGAGTCGGTCTCGGCGAGCTCGGCGGAGTCGTGGATCCTCTTGGCGGCCTCGCCGGTCTTGGTGCATCCGTTGGTGCCCCAGACCGCGAGCGTGGTGCCGATGGAGAACTTGTTGTCTTCGGCAGGGGGGATGTTGACGCCGGAGCCCGTGGAGAACCAGCCGAGGCCGAGCTCGATCTCATCGCAGCCCGAGTCGTCGTTGGCGTCGCATGGGCCGGAGCGGTACGAGGACGCCGCGACCTCGTTGATCGCGAGCTTGGCGACGTCGAGCTTGGAGACGCCGTTGAGGCCGCTGTTCATCGAGCCAGAACGATCGAGGACCATGAGCACCTTGGGCGCGCTGATCTTGGTCTCGACGCGCGTCTTGGGCGCGCACGTCTCGTCGAAGTCGTAGTCCTGGGCGCTGGCTGGCAGCGAGACTCCGAGCAACGCGGTCGCGGCGAGCGATGCGACGATGCGTGTGGTGTATGTTTTGGACATGTCTTGAGCCCTCTTGGGTCGTCTTGTGTTCTGAACATCGTAGAGACGAAGTTCATGTGCGGGCCTTCTCATGGTCGCGTCGTAGGCGGGCGGCTCTGACAAGATGTGCGCACGTATGCATTTTTTTCACAGCTGTCTGTGCGTCACTCGACGTTGATGAGCACGCCGAGGTCCTGGTCGGAGCTCGAGAGGCGGTCGACGATGACGAGGTAGTCGCCGTCGGCCGGGACCTCCCATTGGGAGACGACGTCGCCGAGGTCCTTGGCAAAGAGGCACTCGGACTTGTCGCAGGAGTCGAGGATGAAGATGGCGGAGTCGGCGGCGTCTCCGGCGGCCTCCGAGGCGTCGACGGTCAGGAGCTGCCCAGCGGTCAGGCCCTTGAGCGTGAAGTGCACGTCCTGTCCTGGGGTGGGCAGCGACGGGTCGGACTCGCCGGTCGGGTCTGCGTTGTTGGTCTCGCCCGGGAGGATGCCGCGGTCGGGGTTGGCGCAGGAGTTGTCGCCCTCGAACGTGATCGAGCTGACGTATCCGGCGGCGGCGGCGGCGAAGGAGAACGGGTAGTCGCCAGGGTTGACGACGACTGCGTTGCCGCACGAGTCGGCGCCGCAGGTGTCGTCGACGCATGGCGCGCCGCAGGTGATGCTGTCCTCGCGCAGGCCGCCGGCGACGCAGCGCTTGACGTCGTCGCCGTCGCATCGCTTCGAGGAGACGGGCAGGCACGCGAGCGGCTTGACCTCGACCTCGAGCTCGAACGTGCCGCGCGCCTGGTTCGCCTCCGGCTCGACGATGATGATGTACTCGGTGTCGGCCTGCGCGAGGAACACCTGGCTGTTGGTCGCGCAGAAGCGCGGCGCGCCGGGCTCCTCACAGGGGCCCTCGATGAGCTCGTAGGCCATGCGGGTGCCGCTGTTGGAGTTCAGCGTGATCTTGAGCTGGACGGGGGCGTCGAACGAGAACGCGAACGCCTGCTCGGGCGCGATGCCGAAGCCGCAGGACGTCTGGTAGGCCGACTTGACGGTGGCTGGCGTGGTGTCGCCGCTCCACCGGAGCGTGGTCTCGGTCGCGGGCAGGACCATCTTGTCCTGGAGGTTCGCGCACGCGTCCCTGGGGCCCTGCGTGTTGTTGGAGCCGGCGGTGTTGTTGGAGTTGTTGGAGCCGGCGGTGTTGTTGGAGTTGTTCGTGCCGGCGGTGTTGTTGGAGTTGTTCGTGGGCGTCGTGTTGTTCGAGTTGTTGAACGTGGTGTTGTTCGATGGGGGCACGACGACGGGGGGCGGGGTCTCCGCGGGGCAGCCAGAGAGCGCGAGCAGCGCCAAGGCACATGAGGTCGATGTGAGCGAGCGTGTGATGATGCGGGTCATGGACTCTCCGTGGTGCGCTGGTGTCGAGCGTGGCGCGAGACGCTTGGTACATTGAGAGAGCAAGATATGTGCGCGCGTCACAAAACAATCCGTGGCGCGTCGATCTGGCTGCTGTTCATTCTCAGTGTTGACGGGCTCGAGACGTGAGTCAAGCGGTGGCGCGGCGGGTCGTGGGCGGCCCGCGTTGGGTGCTCGCGCGCGCTGTGGTAGCGTGGCGCGCTCGTCGCGCGAGGCGCGCGGCGCGGACCCACCGGAGGTGCGAGATGAGGAGACGAGTGATCCTTGGTCTGTTGGGGTTGGCGGTAGGTGGCTGCGGCCGCGGCGAGGCGCCAGCCGTGGATCAGTCTGCGTGGGCGCCTGCGCAGGCGCCGCGGGCCGCGGCGGGTCATGACGGCGGGCTCGAGCGCTTCGTGCGCGCGGGCGTGCAGGAGCGGACGGTGTTCGAGGCGGGCGCCGAGATCCGCCAGCTCGGCTTCATGCTCGACGGCGAGGACCCCTGGGCGCTCAGGTTCAGAGCGTTGTGGGAGGACGGGACCTGGAGCGACTGGACCGAGGTCGAGGTCACGTACAGCGAGGGGGAGATGCACGTGGCGCGAGCGCTGCTCGCCGAGCCCGCGCTGCGCGTGGAGATCGACGCGGGCGGGGGGCTGCGCGAGGGGCACGTGGAGCTCCACGAGCGCGTGGTCGTGGATCCGGGCGCGACGCTCACGCGGGATCTGCCGCGCGTGGTGTGGGCGCCCTCGATCGCGGCGCTCGCGCCGGCCGAGCTCGTCATCGGCCGCGATGCGTGGGGAGCGCGCGAGCCGTCCAAGGTGTGTGGGAGCGTCGTGGCGCCCTACCGCATGAGCGTGCACCACACGGCCGCGCCGTCGGACGACGGCGGCGACGCCGCGGCGAGGATGCGTCAGATGCAGGCCTTCCACATCGACACGAACAACTGGTGCGACATCGGCTACCACTTCGTCGTCAGCCAGGGCGGCGAGATCTACCAGGGGCGCTCGGACGAGCGGCGCCCTGGGGCGCACGTGGGAGGCCAGAACGCGGGCAACGTCGGGGTCTCGTTCATCGGCAACTTCCAGGAGCAGGAGCCCGGGGAGGCGCAGCTCGACGCGGGCGCGAGGATCATGGGGTGGGTCGAGCAGACGTACGACATCCCGTGGGAGCGTGAGTCGGTGCGTGGCCACCGGGAGTGGCCGGGTCAGTCGACGAACTGCCCTGGCGACAACCTTCTCGCGCAGCTCGATGAGCTCATGGCGCGCGCCGACCGGCCGCCCGAGTACGACGTGACGTTCGCGGCGAGCTGGCTCGAGGGCGCCGAGGACGTGGTGAGCGGCGGCTCGTCGGCGGGGGTGCCGGACATGTTCGTTGGCGGCGTGGCGAGCGCGGAGTTCGTGATGACCAACGCGACGGCGCTCGGGCTCCAGGGGGTCACGTGGGGGACCTCGTTCGGCGCGGAGTACCTCACCGCGCGCGACCACCGCGTCGAGACGGACTGGCCCGAAGGAGACCGCGCGACCTGGTCGCTCAACGACGCCAACGACGCCGAGGAGAACCCATCGCCGGGCGAACTCGGCGCGGACGCTGGCTGGGTGATGTACGCGTTCGGAGAGGGGGAGTCGAAGCGGATCTGGGTCGAGTTCGAGGCCACGCGCTACAGCTTCGGCGAGGCGGACGCGGGGCTCAAGGGCTGGGTCGGCCGCATCGACGGGGTGTACGGAGAGCAGGATGGCTGGGACGACGAGGTCGAGCAGAACCGCGTGGCCGGAGGTGAGCCGCTGCGCGCCGAGGCGCGCGTGGACGTGTTCGCGCGCGACGCGTGGCTCTTCGAGGGCCCCGACGCTCAGGACACCGAGGGGTGGGTGGCGTGCGGAGGCGCAGAGTCCAGCGTGGCGGGTGGCGTGTTCCGCGCGCCTTCCGGGTGCGTGAGGGCGCCAGAGTGGACGAGCCTGGACGCCGACGCGTGGGACACGCTCGTGTTCGAGGTCTGGAACACCACGGGGCGCGCCCAGATCGAGCTGGAGTTCGGCGCGGGCGCGGCGCGCACGAGCGCGCTCGTGACCGTGGGCGCGAGCGAGCGCGAGCAGCTCCTCGTGTTGCCGATGTCCGAGCTCGACGCGTGGGCGGGGGAGATCGACGCGCTCACGCTCAGGACGAGCGCGGCGTCGGGGTTCGAGGTAGGCGCGATCTGGGCGCAGCGCTCCGATACCCAGGAGACCTCGACGCCGCGCGTGGAGTACGCCGGTCAGACTCCGGCGCCGCTGCGTGACATGGGGAGGGTCGATGGCGGCGACGGCGGAGGCGGCAACGGTGGAGGCGGCGGCGGCGGTGAGGGGTCGCCCGAGGGCGAGCCCATCACGACGCAGGGCTGCGCGTGCGCGACACCCGGCGCGCCGTCGAGGCTCCCCGTGGCGCCCGCGTGGGCGGCGCTCGTGTGTTTCGGTGTGTTCGTAGCGAGGAGGCGACGGTGATCGCGGCGACATGGAACGTGAACTCGGTGCGCGCGCGGATGGACGGCGTGTACCACTGGCTCAAGACGCGGCGGCCCGACGTGGTCTGCCTGCAAGAGACGAAGTGCTCGGACGGGGTCTTCCCGCACCGTGAGCTCGAGCTCGCGGGGTACCACGCGGTGATCCACGGCCAGAAGACCTACAACGGCGTGGCGATCCTGGCGCGGCGAGGGCTCGAGATCGAGGACGTGCGGATCGGCTGGGGGGAGGGGATCACGGGCGACGGTCAGGCGAGGTTGATCGCGGCGACGGTCGAGGGCGTGCGCTTCATCTGCGCCTACGTGCCCAACGGCCAGGCGGTCGGCTCGCCCAAGTGGTCCCACAAGCTGACCTGGCTCGAGCGGATGCGCGCGGTGTACCTGGACACGTTCGAGGACCCGTCGCGGCCGATCCTGCTGTGCGGCGACTTCAACGTGGCGCGGCGAGACGAGGACGTGCACGACCTGAGCCTCTGGACGAACTCGATCCTGACGCACCGGAAGGTGAGATCGGCGCTCGAGGGGGTGCTCGACTTCGGCTTCGTGGACCTGGGCCTCGAGCTGCACCCTTCGGGTGACCCGTCGTTCACGTGGTGGGATTACAGGAGCGGCTCGTTCGACAGGGACGCGGGCGTGCGCATCGACTACCACTTCGCGACGGCGAGCCTCGCGGAGAGGGCGCGCCGGGTCTGGGTGGATCGTGAGGAGCGCGCGGCGAAGAGGCCGTCGGATCACGCGCCTGTCTTGATCGAGTTCGTTTGAACATGGAGGTCGCGTATGAGTTGGGAGACGGCGTGGAGTGAGGGGAGAACGGGCTGGGACGCGGGCGCGCCTGTGCCCGCGCTCGTGGAGCTGCTCGAGAGCTGGGAGGGTGAGCCAGGGCGCGCGCTCGTTCCGGGCGCGGGGTCTGGCTACGACGCGCTCGAGCTGGCGAGGGCGGGCTGGGACGTGACGGCGCTGGATCTCGCGCCCACGGCGGCGCGCCGGTTCGAGGAGCTGCGCGACGCGCAGGGGGTCTCGGCCGACTCGGCGCGCGCGGAGGTCGCCGACTTCTTCGCGTGGACGCCAGCCGAGCCCTTCGACCTCGTGTGGGACTACACGTTCCTGTGCGCGATCGAGCCCGACATGCGAGAGGCGTGGGCGGACGCGATGTGGAGGTTGATCGCGCCGGGCGGAGTGCTCGTGACGCTGATCTTCCCGATCTTCGACCACGCCGACGGCGCGCCGCACCGCGAGGGCGAGCCAGGGCCGCCGTATCGGCTGCACCCCGACATCGTTCGCGGGCTCGTGGCGGGCCGGTTCGACGAGGCCGGGCTGTACGAGCCCACGGCGAGCCACCCGGGTAGAGAGGGGATGGAGCTCGTGGGGCGTTGGGTGAGGCGCGCGGAGGTCGAGGGTGGGTGACGTGATGGTGGGGATCGTGTCGGACACGCACGGTTGGTTGGACCCGCAGCTGCTGGAGGCGTTCGAGGGCGCCGAGCTGATCCTGCACGCCGGAGACATCGGCGACGAGGAGGTGCTCGAGCAACTCGAGGAGGTCGCGCCGGTGAAGGCTGTGCGTGGGAACATCGACGGCGGGCCGTTGAGGTTCCTGCCCCTCGACGTGTGCGTGGAGGTCAACGGCCGGACGATCGCGATGCGTCACATCGCGGGGTCTCCGAAGCGCCCGAACCGGGCGACGCGCGAGCTGATCATGCGCACGAAGGCGGACCTCGTGGTGGTGGGACACAGCCACATCCCGGTGGTCGCGCGCGTGGCCGACGCGCTCTGGATCAACCCGGGCGCGGCGGGCTTTCAGGGGTTCCACGACCTGAGGTTCGCGGCGAGGCTGCGCGTGGACGCCGCTGGCGAGATGTCGCTCGAGCGGGTGCACCTCGGGCCGAGGGTGAGGCCCAAGGGTGTGTGACGGGTCGTGGACCTGAAGAGGGGATGCCTCACTACGCGCTCCAACACGATGGATTGGTCGGGTGGGGGTTGGCGTTGTGTACGTCGTGCATGTCCGGCGTGTGGGGCGAGGAGATGGGCCGCGTGTTCGAGGGCGTGCGGCAGGGAGGGTCCGCGGTGCGTCGGCTGGGGGATGGCCGCTCGAGCCAGGCACGCGCGGATGGCGCAGGCGCGCCAGCTCCTCATCGGATCCGACGACACGATCGAGTGGGTGGCCGGCCGCGTGGGGTTCGAGAGCGCCCCCCACTTCCACCGCACGTTTCGGCGCGTGCACGGCTCCTCGCCGGGGGCGTGGCGCAGGCAACACCGCGAGCGCCTCGTCGAACGCGGCGCGACCGCAGAACAGCCTCCTTTACGTGCGGGCGCGCGTCACACTAAGATGCGGCCAAACGAGCACTCGAGAAGCTGAGGGTACGCATGCGCGGTAGCGGACGTCGACATATGATAGGGATTCACGGGGCGCTCGCTGCGCTCATGGTGTTGAGCGCGTGCGGGCCGAGCGAGCCGGGGCTCTGCGAGGACACGAGGGAGGGCGCGCTGACGCCCTGGATCGAGAACGAGTGGGAGCCCTACTGCGGCGTGCTCTACGACCACCTCGAGGAGCCCGGGAACTACTCGCTGCTCGAGCTCACCGAGTTCTTCGCCGAGCACGATCAGCGCCGCGACGACCTGAACATTTCGCTCAAGCGTTACGAGAAGCCCGAGCAGTGCTTCAGGGCGCCGGCGCAGCAGCTTCGTTACCGGTCGCTGGTCTCGTGCCTGGACAACGCCGAGGCGATGGAGCGCCGCATCTCGGCGTCCTGGACCGCGCGCAGCCAGCCCTGGATCGACGAGTACGAGGGCCGCGTCAAGCGCCTGCGCCGCAAGGTCAGCGACGCGCGCCTGCTCAGCGACAAGGTCACCACGAAGCTCGAACAGCGCTACGACTTCATCGGCCCGATGGCGCCCGGCTCTTACGAGAAGCTCGCCGGGATGCTCGTGGACCTGCGCGAAGACATGGACTTCATGGACAGGGCCGAGCCCGAGTACAAGTCCTTCCTGAAGGTCTCGGCGGACTCGAGCGACCTCAACGCGCTCGTCGACCGCACGCTCTCCGAGCGCGTCGAGATCCTGCTGAGCGACCACAAGAAGAACCGGGTCGAGTTCGCCAAGCTCAACTTCGAGGAGAACTTCCTGCGCTACGCGGTCTACTCGGTCGGGCGCGAATGCCCCACTGCCCCTCGCGCGACCAAGGAGCAGAAGGCCGCGCGCGGCGCGCTCGCGGTCAAGATGGGCGAGCTCGGCACGCCGCGCTCGGACATCCACATCACCGAGAAGATCACGCTCTCTGAGAACGAGTCCGGCGACATCAGCCAGACGGCCAGCGGCACCTTCTGCGCCCCGCGCGTCTCCGAGCACCAGTTCGACGGCCGCCGCCAGCAGTGCGGCGTCTTCTCGTTCACGATCCAGCGCACCAAGATCTCGGGCGAGCGCCGCTATGGCGACTGGACGATGACCAAGATCGACGAGTCCGAGTACGACAACGGCGTCGACTGCAAGCTCCTCGACAAGTGAGCCGCGGCGCTCAGCGCCGAACCGCCACGAACATCGTCCGACCATCCCTCCACACCAACATCCTGACGACGCCGACGCCTGTCTCTTATACACATCTGACGCTGCCGACGATCTACTCTGTGT
>CAJXPN010000098.1 GCA_913058025.1 uncultured Myxococcales bacterium
CTGACGTGCTCGCCGATCTGGTTGGCCACGAGCGCGTGGGCGCCCTTGCGCGCGAGCTTGGCGACGCCCCTGGAGGCGACGTCGTGGGACTCGGCGGCGAAGCCAATGACGACAGGGCCGCGCTCGGTGCCGCCCGGTCCGTAGCGCGCGCACAGCTCGGCGAGCACGTCAGGGTTGCGCTCGAGCTCGAGCGAGGAGGACATCTCGGACTTGGGCCGCTTGAGGGCGCTGGGGTCGGCGGGGCGCCAGTCGGCCACGGCGGCGACCTTGATCACGTAGTCGCAGCTGGGCGCGTCGGCCCAGACGGCGTCGCGCAGGTCACTGGCGCTGAGGATGTCGACGCGCAGAACGCCATGGGGCGCCTCCAGCGCGGTCGGGCCGCTCACGAGCACGACCTCGGCGCCCATCGCCCACGCCTGCGCCGCGAGCGCGTACCCCATCTTCCCGGACGACGGGTTCGAGATGAACCTCGCCGGGTCGATCATCTCGCGGGTGGGGCCGGCGGTGACGAGCACCTTCTTGCCGCGCAGCTCGCCTCCCCCGACCGCGCGGTCGAGCGCGGCGAGCAGCACGGGCGGGTCGGGAAGCCGCCCGGCGCCGACCTCCTTGCAGGCAAGCTCCCCCGAGTCGGGCGTGACGACCATGTAGCCGAGCTCCTCCTCGGCCGCGCGCATGTTCCGCTGCGTGGCCGGGTGCATGTACATGTGCGTGTTCATCGCCGGCGCGATCACCACTGGCGCGCCCGTGGCGAGCAGCGCCGTGGTGAGGAGGTCGTCGGCCATGCCCATGACCGCCTTGGCGATCGTGTTCGCGGTCGCGGGCGCCACGAGCACGACGTCGGGCCAGCGCGCGAGCTGGATGTGGCCGATCTCGGACTCCCAGGTCGGATCGAAGAGCTCGGTGCCCACGGGGGCCTCCGAGAGGATCTGGAGCGTCATCGGCGTGATGAACTCCTGGGCGCCGCGCGTCATGACCACGCGGACCTCGTCGCCTCGCTTGACCAGCGCGCGCACGATCCCCGCGGCCTTGTACGCCGCGATCCCGCCGCTGACTCCGAGTAACACCTTCACGCTGGACCTCCTGGGGTGGCGCTCGGGTGCCCTCAGCCAGGCATCGAGCGCCTCTTCCTCACACGTGCATGCGGAGGGTGAAGATGTTCTTGCCGTTCTCCTTGCCGCCGAAGCTGACGTCGAACAGGTCGAGCATGAGCTTGCTGATCTTGCCTCTCGGCAGGCGGATGTGGGCGTACTCCTCGTCCTCGACGCGCATCACGCGGCAGCGCCCCAGCTTCGGGTGATCGATCAGATCGCCAGGCTTCATCGCGGGGAGCTCCTCGTCCTCACCGTCGAGGTCGATGTCGGCGTAGATCTCGTCGGCCGTGGGCGACGAGGTCCCGCTCGGGCGCTGGACGCCGATCGCGCCCGACTTCTTCGTCGCGTCCGTCGCGGCGACCGCCTCACCCCAGGACATCTTGGTCTCGGGCGCGGCCTCCGGGGTCGCCTTGGGCTCGGGCGCAGACGTCACCGCCAGCTCGACCTGCGCGGGCGCGGGCTTCGCCGCGGGCTTCGCCGCGGGCTTCACCGCGGGCTTCGCCGCGACAGGCGCGGGGTCGGGCGACGCAACGACCTGGATCGAATCCAGGACGAGGCCGCCGGTGTCCCGATCGAGCGCGCGGTTGATCGTGAGGTCGTCGAACACGTCGAGCACGAACTCGACGTCGACCACGCTCGCGGCGCGCAGTTGACCCGCAAGCGTCTGCCCACCCAGCGGGCCGTGCGCCGACATGACGGCGTCGATCCGCAGGATGACCTGGTCACCCAGCACCGCGATCACGCCGTTTCCATGCACGAGGTCGACCTCGCCAGCCACGGTCGCCATCACCTCGTACTGGCGCGTCTCGGAGTTCAGTCGGACGAGCTCGGCGCCACGCACGCGGCCGCGCACGCGCACCTCGCCGCCCTTGATCTCCTCGCGTATGCAGACCTGAGTCAGCGACTCGACGAGGTCCTCTTTCGAGCTGAAACGACCCACGATACGACGGGCTCTGTTGGATACCTGGTACATGATCCTCGACGCGCTCCAGCGCATGGTGTGGGATGGGCGGCGCGCCTCTATGGCGTCCGCGCCGACCGAAAGCGACCCGACTATGGCGCCGCCCACAGAGCCGCGCAAGACCCAATTCCAAGGCCACGCGAGGTCTCTCTTGAGCACGACATGGGCCAACCTCGACCTCGAGTATCAACTCGCCACCCCTCGCTCGCGCGCCGACGACACCCCGCCGCGCGCCGTCCTCGACGTCTGCGACCGCTGGCGCCACATCCTGCGGGTCCTCCCTGGGCTGCGCGACTCGCGCGCAGTCGGGCGCGCGGAGCCCCCTCCCGAGGACGCCGTCTGCTGGGGCATCCCGCGCGCGCTCGCCGGGATCGACGGGCGCCCGAGCGCGCGCGCCGTGCTCGACGCCAACAGCAAGCTGACCTCCCACGCGCTCGAGCGCTCGCTCGGGTGCGCCCTCCCCGGCGCCTGCGTCGTGCGCACGCTGGGGGCGCTCGAGCGCGCGGCCCGGCGCTGCCCCACGCGCTGGGTCGCCAAGCACCCGCTCGGAGTCAGCGCGCGTGAGCGCACGCTCGGCGCCCCCGGTGAACTCTCCGACGCGAACGCGCGATGGGCAGCGCGCGCGCTCACGCGCTCGGCGCTCGTCTTCGAGCCCTGGGTCGAGTCTCGGCGCGAGCGCTCCTGGCACGCAGACGTATCCCCCGCCGGCTCGATCGACTGGAGGGGGCGCTGCGAGGTCCTCACCGACGCCACGGGCACCCCGCGTGGCCACGTCGCGTGGTCCGGCGAGCGGCCAGAGCCCGCGCGCGAGCACCACGCCGCGCTCGCCGCGCTCGCCAGGCTCGGCTACCACGGCCCGGTCGGCGTCGACGCGATGGAGGGGATGCTGGAGGATCGACCCGTGCGGCGCCCGATCACCGAGATCAACGCGCGCTACACGTTCGGGCGGATCGCGCTCGAGCTCGCCACGCTCCACGCACCCGAGGGGTCATGGATCGCGTGGTTGCACCCGAAGGCGAGGGAGCGGGGGCGAGACGTCGGCGCGCTCGAGGCGCTGTCGCGCGCGTCCGCGCCGGGGATCGTGAGGTTGCCGGAGTTCGCGGACCCTGGCGGCGCGTCCGGGACGTTCGCGCTCGTCGCGCCTTCACGCGAGGCGCTGCTCGAGGAGGCGCGCGCTCACGCCCCCGAGACGACCGACTCGCTGTCCTCGTAGCCGTCCGGGCGGTGCAAGTCGCCGCGCAGGCTCGCGAAGGTGTAGATCCCGGTGTCGTGGCCGTCGCCCCACGCGATGCAGATGGCGTAGTTGCCCACCGGCGTGACGTCCTCGACCGCGGCCTGGGCCGCCTTGGTCACGGGGATCCACTTCGGCGGCCCCGAGCCGTGCCCCTGACACCCCGCGCACGGGCAGTAGCCGCGCAGGAACACGGTCGGGTACTCGGCGACGAGGTCGTCGCTGAACACGATCTTGAGCGCGCTCTTCGCGCTCATGTACTCGATCTCTACAGGATGGGGCATCTTCGACATCACACGCTCTCTCTGATTCAGGGCTGTCTGTAAACTTCGACCGCGCCCGTGACCGTCCCCACGAGCAGCTCCTTGTCCGTCGCCCCCACCGAGCTCACGTCCTCTCCGACCTGGAGCGTCTGGAGCGTCTCGGTCTTGCCCCACTCGAACACGTGCACGATGCCCTTCCGGGTGCCGATCACGCCGACGTCCTCGACCGACATCGCCATCGAGACGATCGGACCGTCGACCTCTAGGACCTTCGAGACCTCACCGCGCTGGAACGCGTGGACCTCTCCCTTCCCGTTGCCCACGTAGACCTTGCCCTTGCGTGAACAGATCGAGCTCAGGTCTCCGAGGCCATCGGCCTCCGAGAGCAGGACGCCTCGCTTGTCCCACAGACGCAGTGAGCCGTCGCGGCTGATCGTCACGGGGCCCTTCGACGTGAACGTCACGCCGGTCACGGGGCCGCGGTGACGCGTCAGGACGGCCACGCAGGAGCCGTTGACCATGTCCCAGAGGCGCGCGGTGCCATCCAGGCTCCCCGTGACCATCATCTTGCCCGTCGAACTCAACGCGATCGAGGAGATCGGCCCCGTGTGGCCGCCCATCACCGCGCGGCCGATCGACGCCTTGCGGTCCTCGATCGGCTCGGCCGGGAGCAACCACAGGTGGATGACCCCGTCCTCGTCGCCCGCGATCACCACGCGCCCGTCCGGTGAGACCGTCAGCGCCTGGAGCGTCGCGGACCGATCGCTCTCGAGCGAGAACGCGCGCTCGCTGGCTGCCCAGATGTCCACGCGGTTGCGCGCGCCGCAGACGGCGAAGTAGCTGACCTCGCCGCCTGGGCTAAGCCCGTAGACCTCTCCGACCTCGGGTTCGAGGCGCTCCCAGCTCCTGAACGGCCGGGTCACCGTCGACCTCTTCTTGAAGATCTTCATCGCCGCGCGGCGCTGACCCAGGCGCAGCTGCCAGATCTCGGCGACGGTCACGTCGAAGAGCTCCCTGCCCTTCTCGAGCTCATTGCCGGGCATGCCCTTCGGCATCGACGACGAGTCCTGAGAGGGCATGAACGGCGAGCCGAAGCCCATCACGGTGCCGTGTACGTCGAGGTCGTTGAGCCCTGGGCGGGACCGCTCGGCGACCTCCTCTGGCGAGAGGAACTTCGCCATCGGCGAGCCGGTCTGGCTCGAGTTTCCTCCGCCGAGCTCGGCGCGCGCGATGGTGGGCGGGAACGGCGTGGGCGTCGGCTCGGAGTTTCGCGCCGCGAGCTTCTCGGCCGGTGACATCGTCGCGAACGCGGCGTCGAGTTCCTCTCGCGACGGCTGCTTTCTCGACGTCCCCTCCACAGTGTCCGCCCCGCGAGGCCTCTGCGTGGACTCGCCGCCCACGCTCGGCCGCGAGTCCAGAGGCGGCGGCTCGGCCTCGGTCGGCTCGAACTCGATGCGCTCGCTCTCCGTCCTGCCATGCTCGTCGGCCTGTGTGTTCAGCGCGATCGAGGGCGCGATGTCGATCTCCGACGCGGACGCACCGTTGAGCGCGACGTCGGGCAACCGGTCGAGCTCGGAGCGTCGCGTGGGCTCGGGCACCGTCGCGTCACCCTGATCCTCCGAGATCGTCAGGTCCGGCAGGATCTGGATCTCGGACTCCGACTCCCAGCCGCTGAGCAGCTCCGCGGTCGCCACGCGCTCGATGCTCGTCGCGGACACGAAGGAGGGCGCCGAACGCTTGATGCCTTCGAGCGCTGGCGCGCTCGCCGCGAGCAACGGTGACACCTCCAGCGGCGCCGCCACGATGTCCTCCAGCGAGACCTCCGCGACCTGCGCTCCAGTCGGCGGCACGCCCTCCTCGAACTCCGTGTCCAGGTTCGACTTGAGGCGGCTCAACTTCCCGCTGGCGATCCTCTTCTTGAGCTTCGCGCGGACCTGCTCTCGGGTCGCCTGGCGAGGCCTGCTCGAGTCGGTCTCATCTGGCACGGTGGGGTCGAAGGACCCGCCGAGGCTCGCGGGCTCCTGGAACCTGCGCGTCGTCTCACGCTCGAGCATGAACGCGTCCCTGGGGCCCTGGAGCGCCTCGGAAGGCGCCTGCCCCATCGAGAGCTCAGCGCCCTCGATCTTCGGGGCGCCGAGGTTCATCAGGTCCACGTTGTCCAGGTCGGTGACCACGCTGGCCGGCTCGGCCTTCGAGGCCTGCATCTGGAAGCGACTCCCCATCGCGGCCCAGCCAGACATCTCCGTCGCGATCTCCTCGACCGCAGACGACGACTCCGCGCCCGCGAGCTGCCCGAACTGCTCGACCGCGCGCTGCGCCGTCTCGGACTCCTCCGCCTCACGCTGCTCCTCGGAGGGGGTCGGCGCAGCGGCCTCGGCCGCTGGATCCTCAGCCACGGGCTCTGCGGCGGTGGGCTCCTCGACCGGCTCCTCGACTGGCTCCTCGGAGGGCTCCTCGGAGGGCTCCTCTCGGGAGGCGACCTCCGACGCCTCGCTCATCGGCTCGGACATCGACGACGGGCCGTCTCCACCGACCCACGACTGCGGCTCACTCGCCTCGTCGGGGTCGATCGTCGCGAGGCTCGACTCGATGACCGAGTCGTCCTCGACGCTCGACGAGATCCGATCCCCGAGCCCGTCGACCTCATAGCGCGCCTGGAGCGCCTGGGGAGGGGAGATGTGCGTCCCGGAAGACGGCCGCGACATCATCGCGCCCTCGGACTCCTCGAGCGCGACGGAGTCGACCTCCTCGAGCTCTTCGATCAGCGGGTCGTCGAACATGAGCGACACGCCCAGGTCGTCCAACCCGTCGGCGACCTCCTCTCCAGCATCCTCCGCGACCTCTTCGAGCTCCTCACGCGCACCCTCGACCTCCTCGGGTGCCTCGTCCGGAGCGTCCTCCTGAACCTCCTCCGGCTCATCCTCCGACGCGTCGTCAGACGCGACGCTGGCTTCGCCAAGCTCCGACGCGTCGGGCGCCTCGCTCAACACCTCTGGGCGAAGGACATCCCCTGACGCGCTGACGTCCGGCAAGGAGGGCGGCCGCGGCAACCTCGGCTGCTTCAGGTCTTCAGACTCGACGGCCCCGGCGACCTCGGAGGACTGGATGTCCTCGGCGGTCACCTCGATCGCCTCCTCGGACTCCTCCTCGAGCTCCGCCTCGGCCGCGGGCTCCTCGCTCGCTGCTTCGTCCGACGCATCCTCGGGCGTGTCGAGCTCATCCTCGGCGGCCTCACCCGCGCCGCCCTCTCCGAGCGACGGCTCGTGTTCTCCCGCTGCCTCCACATCGGCGCCTTCGAGCGCGGGCTCGGACGCAGGAGCGTCCTCTGGCGCACCCTCAAGACTCAGCGACCCCTCGACGTCCTCGGCCGGCTCGTCCGCGGGTTCGCCCGCGGGTTCGTCCGAAGCGACCGGTTCGTCCTCTCCCGGCTCGTTCATCTTGCTGAGGTTCTTGACCACGTCCGCCAGCGAGAACTCCTTGGTCGGGTCTCCGTGCAGCGTCGTTCCGGGGTCCGGGCCGTTCAGGGAAGGGCTCCCGAAGGAGTACGCCGAACCGGGCGCGAAGTGCTCTTCCTCAGCGTCATCATGGGCTTCGGACTCGCTGACCTGGTCGTCATCGTCCTCGGCGTCCGAGGCGAAGGACAGGCGCTCGAGCGCCTTCTCGATGAGCAACGCGTCCTCGGACACCGACGCCGCGTTACTGACCTCATCGCCCTGGGAGTCCTGGAGGCTCGCATCGAACACATCGTCCGCGTCCTCGAGCGAGTCGTCGACGTCGGAGATCTCGTCCCCGAACATCACGGGCCTCGGCCCGATCTTGGGCACCTCGAAGGGCTCCTCCTCGACCGGCTCGACCTCGACGCGCACCGACGACGCCCGCTCACTCGCCAGCGCCGCGAGCACCATGACCTCGTCCTCGATGAACGAGGAGACGTCGTCACCCAGCTCGTGGTGATCGACCTCGGCCAGCGACGCGAGCACCTCGTCGGCCGGCCCGCTCAGCTCACTGCCGCGGACGCGTCGCCGCGCGCCGAAGCCGCTCGAGCGCTCCGACAGGCTGCTCAGCCCGCCCAGGCCGAAGGAGGACCCGAGGCTCGCGCTCATCCAATCGTCCGCGCTCCCCTCCCCCAGGACCGCGACCTCGGTCATCGAGCTCGTCGACCAGACCCTGACCGTGCGATCGCTGGACGCGCTACAGAACATCCCATCGCCCAGCCACATCAACGTCTGGATCCAGTCCTCGTGCCCCGACAGGACCTTGATGAGCTCGGCGTTGCGCCAGTCCCAGACCGCGACGGTCTTGTCGTAACTCGCCGAGACCAACAGGTTCGTCCCGGGCACGAACATCACCTGGGACACGTAGTCCTTGTGGTACTCGAAGCAATACAACGGCTTGAGGTCGCCGGCCTGGAACAGGCCGATCGTCTTGTCCCACGACGCGCTCGCGATGACGCGCTCGTCCTCGCTCCACGCCAGCGACGCGATCCACCCCTCGTGGTCGTGGCTCTCTGCCCTCAGCGCGCGCTCGGCCTTGAGGTCCCAGAAGTAGATCCCGTTGTCGATCCCGCCGCTCACGAGGTAGCGCGACGAGGGCGAGAGCGACATCGCCCAGACCTCTCCGCCGCTCTCGTCGAGGACCCTCCACGCGCCGCCCTCTCCGCGCGGCGCGACGAGCTCGTCGGGGCGCCACACGCCGAGCTTTCGATCCCGGCTCGCCGTCGCCAGGCGAGAGCCGTCGTGGGCAAGCTCGGCCAGGATCACCGACGTGTTGTGCGCACCTAGCAGCGTCGCGCGCGGCGTGAAGCCGGGCGCCAGGTCCACGAGGAACACTCGCCCGTCCGTCGCGCCGAGCACGCAACGGCTCCCCCAGTCCGTGCTCGTGAACTTGCACGACTCCAGCCTCGAGCCCAGCTCGAGCTCCCAACGCAGCGTGGCCCGAATCGACGGCGAGGCCCGCTCGACCGGGTCCTCTCCGGAGCGGCGAAAGAGACCCACCGCCTCGAGGTCATGGCGACGCTCGGGCAGCGCCTCTCCGTGCTCGCTCTGCGTGCTCGGGTCGCTGTGGTCTCCCGTCGGTGTCAACTCCCAGCACTGGACGCACCCGTCCCCGTGGGTCACCACGAGCCGGCTCTCGTCGAGGAATGTCATCCCGACGATGCCCATCCGCCCAGTGTCCATCTCGAGCGCGTACGCGATCTCGGCGCCCGTGCTGTCAGGGTCGAGGCCCTCCTCCAACAACCAGACGCGCAGCGTGTGTGCGCCCACGGCGAGCGCGAAACAGCGCCGCGAGGACGTGAAAGCCAGGTGTAGTCTCTGAAGCATCTCTGAGTGAACCGTCCTCGAGGAGCCCGCGCACCCACCTCGCCCCGCCCACGTGCTGTGGGTGGTTCATGAGGGGATGTCGAGGTCACGCTCGTGATGGGGGGAAGCGGTGCCTCGAGAACTCTAGGCGATCCATCCCCAGTCGCCAAGTCATCACCCCAACGTGCGCATCGGGAGTCCGCGCGCTAGACTCGTGGCCATCGCATACACGACACACACGGGAGCAGACATGAAGCACGGACGCATCGCACTCGCCGCACTCCTGCTCGTCGCCACGGGCGCATCCGCCGTGGTGGCCCAGAGCAGCCCCACGCAGCTCCACGAGCATGCCCCTGCGCTGCGCTCCGTGGGCGACCTCCCCGCGCGCGTCGACGACGCCCC
>CAJXPN010000099.1 GCA_913058025.1 uncultured Myxococcales bacterium
GTCGGCAGCGTCAGATGTGTATAAGAGACAGGAGCTGTTCGAGCCCGTTGGACTTGTGGTCGGCGTAGCGGCTGCACACCGCGTCGAACGGGACGAGCACCTCGTGCCCGAGCTCGATCAGGCTGCGCGCGGTCGCGAGCACGCAGATGTGCGTCTCCATGCCGCACAGGACCACGCGGGGCGCGAGCGCGCCGGCGCGCTCGGCGAAGTCGGGCGCGCCGAGCGCGTCGAAGTGGACCTTGTCCACGTACGACGCGCCGACCTCCTCGAGCTCGGCCTTGAGCCCCGCGTGCGTTGGGCCGAGCCCCTTCGGGTACTGCTCGGTGTAGACGATCTCAGCCCCGAAGGCACCGGCGAGCGCGACGAGCGTGCTCGCCTGCGCCGCGACGCGCGCGCCGTCCTCGCCCATCACCGAGAGCAGCCGCTCCTGTACATCGACCACCAGCAGCGTCGTCTGAGTCGTCACCTTCACCGGGATCATGCCTGGCTCCTTCATCGCGTGGATCGTCCTCCACGCCGGCCGGCGTGGTCCTCGGAAGTCTTTACCCGAACTGGGGTGTTCTGGACACAGGGACTCCGCTCGCCGCGGCGAGAATCCCTTGCGTTCACGCCGACCTCGCCTATTCTCTCCTCGCGCGAGAGACGAACCCGCGCCGACCTGCCACGGAGGCAACCGAAGATGACGTCCGCCACACTGAGACGCGCCGCGCCCATGGCGTTCGCCGCGCTCTCACTCCTCGCCATCGCCCCCGCGTGTCGGGAGGCCTCTTCCATAGGGAAGCCATGGTCCCCCATCCAGCCCTCCCGTGAACTCGTCGAGTCGATGCGCCATGACGTCGATGAGCTCGTGCGCGCCCGCATCGAGGACGGGGTCACCGCCGACGCGCTCCGCGAGTACGTAAAGAAGCAGGCCAAGGACCCCTGGAAGACGCGCGTGCGCTCGGGGATCAAGTACGCCGACCTCTTCGAGCTCGCCTACAAAGAGCGCAAGCACCGCAAGATCGCGGCGCGCTACGACGGGCTGAACCCTCGCGGCAAGGCGATCCTCTCCGTCCTCGAGGCGTACACGCGTCATGACCTCGAGGAGCCCATGGACTACCACCTCGAGAAGATCCGCGGGATCCACGCCGAGCTCTCGGGGGACGGCGCGCGTGACGTCTGGACGCCTTCGCCGCTGCTCCCCGCCGAGGTCGAGGCGCTGGTGGAGTGGGCCGCCGAGCGCGGACACACCCAGCGCTCTCCCGAGATGGAGGACGAGCTCGTGGACCTGGTGCTCGGGCTGGGCGACTCGACGGCCGACCCCTCGCCCAGGCTCCGCGCGGCCTCGAAGACGTTCGCCGAGGCGGTGCGCCCGCACGCGCTGCGCGCGGCCGAGCTCGAGCTTCTCACCGTCGACGGCGCGCTCCGCTACGCGCGCGACATGAAGCACCACAACCTCGCGCGCCTGAGCTGGAGCCAGCTCCAGAAGGGCGGCGGCTCCAAGAAGATCATCTACGGTCGCCTGCGCGAGTTCTACGACGAGCTCGCCGTCACACCCGAGGACCGCACGGGCGTCCTGTTCTCGGGGCTCGAGCCTCGCCACCCTCAGTACGCCAAGCTGCTCGCCGCCCGCGAGCGCTACCAGGGCCTCGTCGAGGCGGGCGGTTGGGGCAAGGTCTCGCGGGTCTCCCTCGGCCGTGGGAACTCGAGCGATCGCGTGAAGGCGCTACGGGAGCGCCTCGCCGCCGAGGGCTACCTCTCCGACGCGTCTGGAGACGCGGTCGACGACGCCCTGCTGGAGGCGGTCGCGACCTACAGGCGCACCCACCAGCTCTCGCTCAAGGGCTCGCCCGACAAGTCCTTCTGGCGCAGCCTCAACGTCCCGGCCAAGCGCCGGCTCGCTCAGATCGAGCTCTCGCTCGGGCGCTGGCGCTCCTCCAGGTACGAGGGCGAAGAGGACTTCGTCTTCATCAACCTGCCCGACTTCCACGCCGAGCTCTACGAGGCTCGAGAGCGCACGATGAGGTTCCGGGTCGTCGTCGGGAAGAACAACCGGGTCTGTGATCCCAAGACGGCCAAGTGGGTCTACCCGAACGCGACCCCCGAGCTCATGAGCAACCTCGACTACTTCATCCTCAACCCCTCCTGGTACGTCCCCGAGCGGATCGTGAAGGAGGAGGTCGTCCCGAAGATGGAGGCCGATGAGGAGTACCTGGCCAAGCACAACTACGAGATCGTCAGCCAGAAGACGAACTCCGAGGGGGTCGAGGAGTACGTCATCCGTCAGCTCCCGGGTGACGGCAACGCGTTGGGGGTCGTGAAGTTCATCTTCCCGAACCGTCACAACACCTACATGCACGACACCCCCCACAAGAAATACTTCGACTACACCATCCGCGACTACAGCCACGGCTGCATGCGCGTGCACGACCCGGTCGCCTTCGCCGAGGAGCTCGTCTCCTCCGACGGCCAGTCCGAGGACATCGACGTCGAGAAGATCATCGCCTCGGGGCAGTCCAAGATGGTCAAGATGAAGCGCGAGCTGCCCGTCTTCGTCGAGTACTACACCGTGCGCGTGGACGATGACGGGCACCCGAACTTCCTCATCGACGTCTACTACAAGGACAAACTCGCCATGAGCAGGAACCCTCGCGCGCTCGAGCGCTGTACACCTGCGCCACAACCTGAAGACTCCACCGCGGGGGACGCCGGAGACGGTCGCCCCGACACGGCTGGAGATGTGGGCCCCTGAGGCTCCCTTGTGACTTGTCTACATGTCTCTCTGAGGGTACGCTCGTCTCTCTCCAATACATCGAAGCTGAGCCTCCGAGCGCCCCCGGTATGTACCGCATCAAGACCGACATTCGGCAATTCAAATGCGATACGCGGGAGAAGGTCGAGAAGCTGATCCGTAACTGGGTCATCCGCCCCACCGATCTGCTCTACCACCGCGATCAAAAACTCTGGGCCCCCATCGGCGACTCTGATGAGTTCGAGCCGATCTTCCAGCAGATCAAGGACTCCTCGGAAGACGATGAGGAGACCATCGTCACCGCGCGCGAGGACTCTCCCGCCGCGCTCCTCGACTTCGAGGACGACGAGGATGAGGACGACGACGTCGAGGACGCCGCCGCGCGCGCTCGCCCCGCCGCCGCCGTCCTCAGGCCCAGCAAGAACGTCTCGCGCAAGAGCACGCCCAAGCCGCTCCCCATCCCGGAGGCCCCCGCGGGCGTCGAGCAGGTCGTGCGTGACCACGAGGTCACCGTGATGACCGAGCGCACCGCCGACCTCCTCGGCCTGAGCGACTCCGACGAGCACATGCTCGAGGACATCCTCGAGAACGTCGAACCCGAGGAACTCGAGGAAGACTCCGAGCCTCAGCTGACGCGCGGTGACCTCCCCGAGGAGCTCTTCCTCACCAACGAATTCTCCGCCTCCGATCCCATATCCGCGCCCGAGGACTCCGTCCTCGACGAGCTCGGCGACGCCTCCAGCGTCGACGACGGGTGGGCCGCGCTCTCGGGGCTCGACGAGAACTCCGCCTTCGAGGACGACCGCGCCACCGTCGAGCTCGACGTCGCCGACATCAAGCTCGAGGATCGCCGCCGCCGCCAGAACCGTGAAGAGGACGATGAGGTCACGGTCATCACCCGCGCCCCGCGCGTCGGCGGTGACCCCGAGCCAGAAGACAGCCCCAAGGAGCCCTCGTCCACCGTCTTCGTGGACGCCTCCTACGGCACCGACGACCCCGACGGCCCCGACGAACTCCAGGACGAGCCGCTCCTCGACGAGCCGCTCCTCGAGGACCTCCCCGCGCTGGTCTCATCCTCACGCCGCGATCTCCTCTCCCTCGAGGACCTCCCCCGCGCAGTCTCCGCCAAGGCCCTGAGCACCCCCGACGACCTCCCCGCGCCCGCCGCGAGGCCTCTCGACGAGGGCTCGGACCTGCCTACGCCCGTCGCCGACCTGCCCGCGCCCGTCGCGGACCTTCCCGCGCCCGTCGCAGATCTTCCCAGGCCCGTCTCAGACCTTCCCAGGCCCGTCGCTCCTCCAGAAGCGTCGACCCCGACGGTAGACGTGGGCCCCGACCCACTCGACGAGACATCTGACGTCGACGATCTCTCGGGGCCAGACTCCGAAGCGATCGAGGACGCGCTCGACGCGCTCAGTGAGATCTCCTCACCTGATGAGGACATCGACGAAGAAGACCTCCCAGAACTCGACGTCGAGCCCATCGACGACGCCTTCGAGGACCTCCTCGGCGGCGACGAGCCCGAGGCCGCGCCGTTCGTTCAGGACCGAACCTTCGTCTCGGAGGGGTACCAGCTCGAGCTCCCGTACCGCGTCGCGCCCACCCCCGAGGACATCGCCTCGGGCGTCAAGCGCTCCACCGCGACCACGGCCCAGAAGAACAGGGCCTTCCCCTACCCGCAGCCCAAGAAGATCGGAGAGGTCCAGCTTCGCTACTACGGCGACAAGCCCGACCACTCCCTCTTCTACGTCGGCGTCGGCGTGCTCGTGCTCATCCTGCTGATCGTCACGATCGCGATCCTGATGAACCTGGGCTGACCCCGCGGCCCGCTCCGACTCGACCCCGCCTCCTCGGACCCCTACTCACGGGAGGCACGCGACCGCCCGGTCGCGCGGCGCGGCTTGGATGACTCACGCGTGACCCACCCGCAGCGCGTGAGCGTGTCATTGGCAGGTCGAGTTGGTTTGGCCCCTGCTGTTGAACCCCCAGCAGACGACCTCGCCGTCCTCGGCGATGGCGCAGTTGTGCCCGTAGCCTGACACGACCGAGACGTACTGACCTGGTGGAGGCGCTGTCTGCCCGAAGACGCCCAAGCCCAAGCACGAGAGCGTCCCGTCGGTGCGGATGCCGCATGTGTGGACGGAACCAGCCGCAATCTCCTTGAAGGTCCCGGGTTGGGCGGTGCCTTGACCAAAGTCGTCGAGGCCCCAACACGCCGCCGTCCCGTCTGTCCTCAAACCGCAGGCGTGGGTCCCGCCTGCGGCGAGCTTCGTGAACGCGCCTGCCGGCGGAGAGGACTGTCCCGCGTTGTTCCTCCCCCAACATGTGACGCTTCCCGTCACGGACTCTATCCCACAGGTGAAGCCATCGCCCAGGGCGATGGTCGAGAGGGAGACGCCCGCAGGAGGTGTCGACTCGCCGTCGCTGTTCGCGCCCCAACATGAGGCTGAACCATCAGCCGCGAGCGCGCAGCCGTGATCCTCTCCCATGTCCACTGTCACGAACGAACCCGCAGGCGGGAACATGTCGCCGGAGCCGTCGCTACCCCAACACGAGAGCGTCTGATCCGTCAGGATGCCACAACCCACGGAGCCGCCGCCGTCGAGCGCGAGCCATCGATCGACGCCCAGGGGCGCGGGGATGTCCCCCCCCGACGTGTAGGACCTACCCCAGCACGCGCTCAGGTCTCCGCTCGCGCTGAGCAGGCAGGACGTATAGCCCAGCGATACCATCTGATTCGGAGGTGTGCTCTGTCCATCAGCGGCGTCGCCCCAACACCTCACGGCGCCACACTCCTGCTCCGCGCAGGAGTGACGTGGGCCCACGGCCAGCGCGACGAAGGAGCCGCTGGGAGGCGTGGCCTGTCCGAGGTCGTTCTTGCCCCAGCAGTTCAGCTGGCCGTCATTCTGGAGGGCACACGCGAAGTCGTCGCCGGAGCCGATGGATGAGAAGTTGGCAGACGCGGGGGCGCTGGAGAGCTGCGACTGAGAGTCGTCGCCCCAGCAGGTCACCGAGCCGTCCACGCCCAGCGCGCACGTGTGGCGAGCGCCCGCGGAGACGAAGCCGAAGTCGCCCGAGGGCGCCGAGGACTGGCCCGATGAGTCGTCGCCCCAGCACTCCAGCGACCCGTCGGTCTTCACTCCGCACGTGTTGGCGCCGCCGGCCGAGAGCTGTCGGAACACCGCGCCGGCGGGCGCGCTGAGCCTGCCCTGTCCCGACGCGCCCCAGCAGGTCACGCCGCCAAGCGCGTCGAGCGCGCAGGCGTGTTCGTCGCCCGCGGCGACCGAGGCGAGGTTGGCGACGGCGGGGACGCCGGAGATCTGTGACTGGGAGTCGTCGCCCCAGCAGGCCACGGCGCCCAGGATGTCCAAACCGCAGGTGAAGGAGGCGCCCAGCGCGAGCTCGTCGAACTGGCCGGCGGGTCCGTTGAGCTGTCCGAGGTCGTTCTTGCCCCAGCACACGGGGGTCTTGTCGTTGAGGGAGAGGATGCAGGAGTGGGCGCCGCCGGATGCGAGCGCGGCGAGGTCGAAGCAGGAGGTGGTGACCTCGTTGCAGTTGGTGTTGCAGCGCACCTCGCCCGCGGTGAAGCCCGCGTCCAGACAGGTCGTCGAGGTCGCCGCGCCGTCGCATTGCTCGCCGCCGCTGGCCTGGATGGTGCCGTCGCCGCAGAATCCGGTGACCTGACCGGGGGTGAACACGCAGCCGTCGCCGCAGACCATGCAGGACTGTTCGCCGTAAGCGCAGTCGGTCTGGGGTGTGCCCCCGTGGTCGCAGGCCTCACCGTCGTCGCCCTGGATCGTGCCGTCACCGCAGAAGCCCACGACGTCGCCGGCGATGAACGCGCAGGCGTCTCCGCAGACCATGCAGGACTCCTGGCCGTAGGCGCAGTCGGTGTCGGGGTCGAGGCCCGCGTCGCAGTCCTCGCCCTGGTTGGCCTGTTCGGTGCCGTCGCCGCAGAACTGTGGGGTGCCCGGGCCGAAGTCGCAGTCGTTCTGGCAGACCATGCAGCTCATCTCGCCGTATCCACAGTCGAACGTGGGGTTGGCGCCAGGGTCGCACTGCTCGCCCTGGTCGGCTTGGACGGTGCCGTCGCCGCAGTCGCCCAGGCGGTTGCCCGGCTGCTCCTCACACTGGTCGTTGCAGACCATGCAGGAGGCCTCCCCGAGCGCGCAGTCCAGGTCGGGGTTGGGGCCGGCGTCGCAGACCTCCTCGTCCTCCTGGAGGATCCCGTCGCCGCAGCTCGGCCCCTGGGTCCCCTCGGCGCTCAACGTGCAGTCGCTGGCGCAGACCATACAGGTCTGCTCGCCGTAGGAGCACGAGGTGTCGAAGCCGGGGCCAGTGTCGCAGACTTCGCCTTCCTCGAGCACGCCGTTGCCGCAAAGGCCGTCGAGGACGTTGATGGTCACGGCGGCGATGAGCTGGGCGTTGAAGAGCCGGTCGTCGGACTCGACCTCGGCGAAGACGACGCGCACCTGTTGGGTGCCGTCAGCCTCGCCATCGTCCACGCCGTCAATGGTGATGAGCTGGGGGTCGGACCAGTTGCTCACGTCGAACAGGAGCTCGGTCGCGTCCAGCCTCGCCTGGGTCGCCCCGTCGTCTGCGAGCTCGAAGGAGACGCGGACGGGCTCGGTGGGGGGCTCGTCGAGGACGACGGAGATCACGGCCTCGTCGCCGCCTTCGCTGCACGTGTCGTCGAGCACGGTCACGGTCGTCGGCGTGATGAACGGGGTCTGGTTGTTCTCCTCAGGATCCGTGCATGAGACGACTGCTCCCAGGATGATGAGGGCGATGAGCTTTTGAGAGGTCTTCATGTCGTTCGTCTTCAGCAAGGGGGGACGGTCTGGGTCTTGTTGTTCAGGCCCCAGCATCGGTACTCACCCTGGGTGGTCAGTCCGCATGAGAACGCCGCGCCGAGGTCGACGTCGGCGAACTTGCCCGGGGGCGGGCTCGTCTCGCCGGCGAGGCCGAGGCCCCAGCACGCGACGCTGTCGTTGCTCGCGCGGATGGCGCAGGTGTGACCTGCGCCGACGGCGACCCTCTTGAAGGTGCCCGGGGGGATGTTGCCGACCTGACCGAACTGGTCGAGCCCCCAGCAGGCGATCGTGTCGTCGGTGCGCACGCCGCAGGTGTGGGCGATGCCGACGGCGATCTGCTTGAAGGTCCCTGCCGGCGGCGTGGCCTGCCCGGTGAGGTCTCCGCCCCAACACTCGACGGTGCCGTCGGTCAGGATGCCGCAGTTGTAGCCCTCTCCGGACTCGACGGTCACGAAGGTCTTACCAGGCGGGACCGAGGTCTCGCCGCTGCTGTTGACGCCCCAACACTGGACGTCGCCGGTGAAGGAGAGCCCGCACGAGTGGCCGCCGCCAGCCGAGACCTGGAGGAACGTGCCCGCGGGCGGCGTCGCCTGGCCGGTGGCGTTCTCTCCCCAGCACTCGAGCGTGCCGTCGGCGCGGACGCCGCAGCTGTGCTCGAGGCCCGCCGAGATCTGCGAGAACTGCGACGTCGGCACGTTGTCCGCGGCGTCGTCGTCGCCCCAGCAGATGACCTTGCCCGCGGCGGTCAGGCCGCACGCGTGCTCCTGGCCCGCGATGATGGAGCCGGGGGGCTCGGACTTGCCGTCCGTGACGTCACCCCAGCAGCGAAGCGAGCCGCACTCCTGGAGCGCGCAGGCGTGGCGATCGCCGACGGAGATCTCGGTGTACGTCCCCACGGGCGCCGACGCCTGGTTCGCGTCGTTCTTGCCCCAGCAGTTCAACCTGCCGTCGTTCTGGAGGGCGCAGGCGAAGTCGTCGCCGGAGCCGACCGCTGAGAAGTTGGCGCCGCCGGGGGTGCTCGAGACCTGAGTCTCCGAGTCGTCGCCCCAGCAGCTCACCGAGCCGTTGACGCCGAGCGCGCAGGCGTGGCGCGTGCCCGCGGAGACGAAGCCGAAGTCGCCCGAGGGCGCCGAGGACTGTCCCGAGGAGTCGTCGCCCCAGCACTCCAGCCCACCGTTGGTCTTCACGCCGCACGTGTTGGCGCCGCCGGCCGAGAGCTGACCGAAGACCGCTCCTGTAGGAGCGGTGAGTCGCCCGGCGCCCGCGTTGCCCCAGCAGGCGACGGCGCCGGCTGAGTCGAGTGCGCACGCGTGCTGCTCGCCAGAGGTGACGTAGGCGAAGTTCGAGCCGGAGGGCGGCGTGGCGCGCCCCTGCGCGTCGTCTCCCCAACACGAGACGGAGCCCGTCGAGGTCAAGCCGCAGCTGAACTCGTCGTTGCTCGCGACCTGGGAGAACGTGACCTGAGGGGCGTTGAGCTGACCGAGGTCGCTCTTGCCCCAGCACGTCGCGTTGCCGTTGAGCTGGAGGGCGCACGTGTGGTTCACGCCCGCGGAGATGCTCGAGAGGTCGAAGCAGGAGGTGTTGACCTCGTTGCAGTTGGTGTTGCAGCGCACCTGGCCCGCGCTGAACCCTGCGTCCTGGCAGGTCGAGGAGGTCGCGGCGCCGTCGCACTGCTCGCCCTGGTCGTTCTGGATGG
>CAJXPN010000100.1 GCA_913058025.1 uncultured Myxococcales bacterium
TACACAGAGTAGATCGTCGGCAGCGTCAGATGTGTATAAGAGACAGGTGTTGTTGCTGTTCATGTTGCTCAGGTACCAGGACAGGTCCACGAGCAGCGAGGGCCTTCGGTTCGAGAAGACGCGGACGACGGGTTCGTTCCTCGCGACGATGTCGATCGTGCCGATCTCTGCGCGATCCGAGTAATTGATCGTCATCCAGAGGTTGCGCCCGTTCGGGTCCTTGTAGGTCGTCAGCAGGCGCTGCTGGAAGTAGGCTCGGCGGTTCGTCGCCTTCTTCGTCGCGTCGTAGAACATGTCCGTGGGGTTCGGGTGGCACTCGGGCTCGGAGTCACCGAGCTGTGAGGCCGTCTCCATGGTCAGATCCTTGTGCCAGACCGTGCGCCCCTCCATGTCGTACGAGAGGTGGAGGCGTTGGATGAAGTCGCGGTCCCGCGGGTACGTGTCGATGCTCGTGTTCGCGAGGAGGTGCTCGCGGGTGTGCCGCTGGACGGCGGCACCGTCGCAGTCCTCGGAGAACTTCGTCTTGATGATCTTGGAGTACCTGGTCACGTTCCCCGTAGTCACGTGGGGGTCGTCCTTCTTGATGGTGAAGGCGAACGCGATGCAACGGAACTGCTTGACCTCGTCTGGGATCTGATAGGCGAAGACGTCGATGTACTCGTCCTCGAGCCATGCCGTGAGCTTGACCTCTTCCGGGACGAGGTCGTTGGCGAAGTCGACCTGGACCGGGATATTGTACGTGCCGTTGATCGGCATCGGGACGCCAGGGATCGTCTTGTCGGCGAGCGCCTTGTTCATCTTGGATTTGCTGAACGCGTCCATCGTCTCGATGGCTGGCGTGATCTTGCCGAACGTGGCGTCGACAACGACCTCGATCTTCGAGTCGTCGACCACGCACTGCATGTCCGCGTTGCGTCGCGCTCGCCCGTGGCACTGAGCGGGGACGCACTCGACGCGCCCGGCCTTCGCGTTCGACACGCTGAGATTCTCGGAGACGCCGCGGCAGCTCAGGTTGTTCCTGCTCCCGAACGTCCCGTTCGTGCCCTCCTCGGCGCTCGAGGTCCTGGGCGAGCTCGTCGTCCCACCGTCGGACGAGCACGAGTACTTGATCTCGGCGTCCGAGTACGTGCAGCCCGGCGAGCCCTTACCACCCTCACATTGGCTCTGACACAGGCTCGTGATCGTGCACGAGCGCTGCCCATCGCACTTCGACGCGACGCTCTCGAGCGTCGCCGCGTCGTAGAGGGCGCCAGTGGCGCAGGTGACGCTTTGGATCGAGACCGCCGCGTACCCGGGGAGCGTCGCCGAGTCGTCCATCGAGACCTCGGCGCTCGCGATGTACTCCTCGGAGTTCGTCGCCGTGCCCGACGCGAACGTGTAGGGGACCTGGCCCGTCGGGCAGGTCAGGGTCTCGCCGGCGTTGCGCGAGGCCGTCGCCTGGCCCTCTCCGTCGCCCGCCGGGCCGTCCTCCACGCAGCCCACCACGCTCAGTAGTCCTGACAGTGAGGCGGCGAGGAGGTGCCAACGCATCGTTTTAAACATCGTGTTCATGAGTTCACTCCTTTTCACTGCCCGACACATCGTAGAATCACGCATCCGTCGCCGCCGTAACCGAGCCCGAGGTCGCTGGCTCCAGCGCCGATCATGTTGGCACCCTGACAGCGCGAGTAGTCCGGGTTCGAGGTCCCCGCGGGCGTCATGTTGACGTCGTCGGCGTCGTAACCCGTGAGCCCGGAGGGCAAGGGGCCGTAGGCGCCGGCGGTGTTCTCGAGGCCGCCCGGGTCACCCGCGCCGCCTCCTCCCTGGTCGTTCGAGCCGTCGTCGCCGACGTTGCCCGAGGCTCCTCCTGTCCCGGCGAGCGTGACGTTCACGTCCGTGCCGCCGAACTGCGCGCCTCCCGCGCCGCCGGGGACGCTCCACTCGAAGGGAGAGGTCCCCGTGACCTCGACGCTGGTGAGGCCACCGCCGCCGCCTGGCTCGGAGCCGAACATGCCGAAGCCGCCGGCGCCTCCGCTGGCGGAGGTGCCCAGATAGGACCCCGCGCCGCCCGCGTTGAAGCTGTAGGTGCCGCCCTGCCCGAGCCAGACGGTCACCGTGTCACCCGGGGTGACGTCGAGCGTGCCGTCGACGTACCCGGCGCTTCCGCCCGGAGTCGACGGGAAGCTCATCTGATCCTCGGCGCCTCCGGCGGCGCCCCACGCCTGGACGTAGATCTGGTCGCAGCCCGCGGGGATGGTGTAGGTGCCCGAGGCCGTGGTGCCGTCCGTGACGGGCTGGTCGATGAAGAACTGACCGGAGCCGCACCGGCCCGAGTTGGTCGAGCAGTTCCCCGAGTCGGCGCCGCACTCGCAGTCGCTCGACGCGCAGTCCGAGTCGAGCGTGCACGCCTGGGCTCCGCACGGGCCGCAGTCGGCGCCGCCGCAGTCGATCCCCGTCTCGTTCCCATCCTGCATGCCGTTCGCGCACGTGAGCGGCGCGCATGCGCCGCTCACGCACGGTGCGTTGCTCGCGCAGTCCGTGCGATCCGTGCACACCTCGCCGGGGTCGCACCTGGGGCAGCTCGAGCTGCCCCCGCAGTCGACGTCCGACTCGTCGGCGTCCTTCGTGCCGTTGGCGCACGTGCTCACCGTGCAGATGGAGCCGACGCACGCGGCGCCCGAGGCGCAGTCGGTGTTCATCGCGCACGCGACCCCGAGCGCGCAACGCGCGCTGCACTCGGGGCCGCCGCAGTCGGGCCCCGTCTCGTTCGCGTCCAGCTGCGTGTTCTCACACGTCGAGGGCTGGCAGACGTCGCTCAGGCACGTGCTCCCCATGACGCAGTCGCTCACGAGCGCGCACGACTGGCCGTTCGCGCACGCGCCACACGACGACGTCCCGCCGCAGTCGATACCCGACTCGTCGGCGTCCTTGACGTTGTTGAGGCACGTCGCGTTCGCGCACGTCCCGTTGTCGCACGCCCCGCCTACGACGCAGTCGGTGCTCGTCACGCACGTGAGGCCCAGCCCACATCGCGCCGTGCACTGGTCGCCGCCGCAGTCGACGTCGGTCTCGAAGCCGTCCGTCATCGTGTTCGTGCAGGTCGAGGGCTGGCAGACGTCACTGATGCACGCGCTGTCCATCTCGCAGTCGGTCGTGGCGTCGCAACGCTTGCCGTCGGCGCACGCCCCGCAGCCCGAGGTCCCGCCGCAGTCGACGTCCGCCTCGTTGCCCTGTTGGGTGTTGTCGACGCAGGCCGCTGACGTGCACACCGCGTTCAGGCACACGTCGTTCGTGGCGCAGTCGGTGTCGTTGAGGCAGCGCTCACCGGTCTCGCAGGCTTGCGTGCAAAGGTTGCCGCAGTCGACGTCCGTCTCCCTGCTCGCGTCGAGGGACCCGTTCCTGCACGTGAGCAGGTCGCAGACCCCGTCGTAGCAATCGCGCCCGTTGAAGCAGTCCGACTGCGCCGCGCACGTCTCGCCGGAGTCACAGCGCCTACACACCGAGCTGCCGCCGCAGTCGACGTCCGACTCGCCTGCGTCCTTGATCATGTTCGAACACTCCGACGAGATGCACACCGCGTAGGTGTACGGGTCGATGTTCGACTCGCACGTGGTCGCGTCGACGCAGTCGTCGTCGCCTTCGCAGCGCTTGTACGCGTTGCAGGGCCCACAGTTCGGGCCCCCGCAGTCCTGGTCGCTCTCACCGGTCGTGTACCGACCGTCGATGCACGAGAGCGCCACGCAGAGGCTCTCCCAGCAGATGTCTCCGGAGGCGCAGTCCGTTCTGTCGGAGCACGCCGCCTTCCGCTCGCACCGGGCGCACGCTGAGGCGCCGCCACAGTCGACGTCCGACTCGTCGGCGTCCTTGACGTCGTTCGAGCAGGAGACCGGCTTGCACAGGCCTTCGACGCACGCGTCGCCGTTGGCGCAGTCCGAGGCTTGCGCGCACCCCTTGTCGCGCCCGCAGCGCGCGCTGCAGGTCGCGCCGCCGCAGTCGACGTCCGTCTCGTCGACGTCCTCGAGGCCGTTCGAGCATGGCTGCTTGCACAGGCCACCCACACACCCGAGGCCCATGGCGCAGTCCGACTCGAGGGCGCACGCGACGTCCTCGGCGCAGCGCGGCGTGCACACGAGCCCGCCGCAGTCCGCGCCCGACTCGTCCTGGTTCTTGACGCTGTCCGAGCAGGTCCCCTCCGTCTTGCAGACGTTGTTCAGGCACTTCAGCCCGGCGCCGCAGTCCGACTCCTGCAGGCACAGCCTGTTCTCCACGCAGCTTCCGCATGAGCCGCCGCAGTCGGTGCTCGTCTCGTCCTGGTTGTGGACCCGGTCGCTGCAACCAGGAGATGTCACGTTGCTCCACCGAGAGGTGTGCTGGCGGAACCTGTACCTGACCTCTGGGATCTGCTCGTCGACGACGAACAACCCGTCGTCCGTCCAGCGGTTCGGCTGCGACGAGACGTAATCCTTCGACAGAGCCATACGCGATGTCCTGCTCTCGTCGATCCAGTACGAGACTGGGTAGTTGTCCGCCTGAGGTTGTTGGATGATGGCGACGGCCCACGTCTCCTCATACGTGCCGAGGTTCATGTAGTTCTTGTTCAACGCGACGATCTGAATGGGCCCGTTGTCGACCCTGAGCGCGAGCTTCGTGCTGTCCGTGTCGAAGACCTCCAGAGGGGTCGGGTCGGTCGCGAAGGTGTTGAGCGCGCTCGTGCCCACCCGCACGATCATGTTCTTGGCCGTGTCCTCCGGGCACGTGAGTTCCAACGTCCCGTCCGTCGACGTGGTCGCCGCCGCGGTCGGCCCCGCGACCTGGAGCCGGGTGTTGGTGGTGTCGCAGCTGAAGTTCGACTGCACGAACTTGAAGTCGTACGCGTCGCCGATCTTGTAGCGCTGGGTCCCATCGACGATGCGCCCCGAGACGAGCTTGTTCACGCCGTCGAGCTCGACGTACATGATGTAGAAGTAGTCTTCGGGTTTCCGGTCGAACTCGACGTAGATCGGGTACTTGATCCTGCACTGGCCGCCGCGGCACAGGCCCGTGTCGCAGTCGGTGCGCTCGAGGCAACCCGGTGAGTCCGCGCCCGCGGTCGCGACGCACGCTTCACAGACGTCGCCGCCGCAGTCGGGGCCCGTCTCGCCTGGGCTCTGCGTGCCGCTGCTGCACATCGGGTCGAGCTGATCGCACGCGCCGCCTTCGCAGTAGCCCGTGGTGCAGTCGCCGTCGTTCTCACACGCCTTCTGGAGCACGCACGTCGCGCCACACGAGCCGCCGCAGTCGACGTCGGTCTCGGAGCGATCCTTCGTCCCGTTCTTGCAAATCGCGGCGTCCGACGGGGTGGTGTCGAGCGTGATGGTGCTGTCGCTCGTTCCCACCGACGCCTTCGCGTCCTCACCGTTCGAGGTGTAGTTGAACTCGTTCTTCGTCTCGTTGGTGCCTTGCTTGGTCGTGGCCGTGATGCTCACGTTCCTGCCTTCCTCGAGCCCCGAGACCGAGACCGTCGGGGTCCCGTCCGCTCCCTTCGTGACCTCGACCTCGACGCCGCTCGCGTCCGTCGAGCCCTCGACGGTCACCTCGATCACCACGCGCTTGCCCGCGCCATCGACCACGGTCGTCGAGATCGTGACCCCGCCGTCGTTCGTCTCGGACGTGTACGTCACGTCGCCGCCGTCGAACGTCACGGTGTCTCCGACCTCGGGCTTGCCGCTGGAGACCGTGCTCGCGTGGCCGTAGCCGAAGTTCTTGATCGAGACGCCCCCATCCTCCTCGTTCGTGGTGTTCGTGCTCCCGAACCCGTACGCATCGTCGGTGGCCGAGATGGTGATCTTGTTCTTGGGCTTGAACCCCTTGGCCAGGGTCGCCTGGTTGACGATGGCGACGGCGTTGCCGCACAGCGGGCACGACGAGAACGCCGGCATCACCCAGTCGCCGTCGGCCTCGAGGACCTCGCCACCGCGTATCCCCGTCTCTTCTCCGTCCTCGTTCGCCGCCACGATCGTCACCCCCGAGTACGTCTGCATCATGTACTCGGAGTCCTCGGCGAACGGCGTCGGCAACGTCCCCGCGCGTGACGTCACCGAGGCGAAGTACATGAAGTTCTTCGTCTCGTCCGACCCCTCGTAGACGATGGGGGTCCCGTCGACCCCGGAGATCTCGTAGCTCCACGCGTTCCGGCCTGGCTCGATCTTGAGGAGCTGCTCACGCTGCGGGAAGTTGTTGTCGTAGACACGCAGCCAGTAGGTGTCCTCCTCGTCCGCGTCTCGGAAGTACCCGATGGGGGTGAGCGCGTGGCCTCGCCGAAAGCCCGCACCGGTCTTCTGCGCGATCGCGAGCCGATAGCGCTTGTCGCCCTCGGGCGCGAGCGCCTCGGCAAGGAACGGCATCACGTCCCTCGCCTCGTATCGGACGTCTTCGCGCTGTGATGTCGCCACCGCCTGGGTCGACGCCCAGTACGCGAGCTCCTCCTGGAGCGCGACGTTGCTCCGAAGCTCGAGCTCGGCGACCGTATCTGCGCCGAAGTCCTTCGGGTCGAGCTCCCCCATGAAGAAGAGCAGCGACAGGATGGCGAACCCCTCGCTGCGGCCCTGGTCGAGCGTCTCGTTCGTGCTCTCCAGCCAGAGCTGGGCCGTGGGCTGAAGTGAGCAGGGGTCCGAACCCTCGATGCATACCGCCTCGGCGCCGAACATCCGCTCGGCCATCCGAGGCGTGAGCTGGGTCGACAGGCCGTCGCCGCCGAAGTTCTCGAAGGAGAACGAGTCCTGCACGAAGTCGAACCCCGAGGCGACCTGGAGTGGGTACTCTCGGGTGGGTGGCGTCGAGCCATCGTTGCATGACGAGCACGAGGCCAACATGGCAAGGCTTGCCATCATCAGCGTCAGACAGGCGCTCCTGACGAACGTCATGGATCACTCCAGATGCACCAGCGCTCACTCGTGAAGGAAATCATCCGGGGAATGATTTCCTTCACGGCCGTTGGCTGGAAATTCAAGGTATGTAAAGTGAATAGTCTCGCGCCCTGAGGCTATCATCCTGTCAGTAAGCCGCTCAAATATCTTCTGTGCGTACAGTGATGGAGTGGAGGGCGCCCAGAGTGGGTCGCGCCACCAAATACGTCGGAGGCCCGATTGGCCGAGGTTGGCCCACCGTGACCAGGACACCCTTTGCCAGGTCCCCCACGTCCAGGTCTTCTCGGCGTGCCCCGGCGGCGCGCCGTTGGTGGTTCGAGACAACCTCTCCTGGCGGCTTGTCGTCTGGTTCCCCGTGCGTGACGCGGCCCCGCTGACGCTTCGGGCGCATCTCTTGACCCGCGCTCCAGAGCCCCCGCGGCTCCACCCGGCCAACCCCCTCCTCATGAGTGGTCATCGTGTCGTTCCTCCTCCGCTTCGTCAGGCCGCGTCCTGTGGGGTTGCTTGGTTGCGACGAACTCTCGTACATTCAGACACCCACACGAGCTATCGGCGCGCGAAGGTTCGGTCGGCGGCGCCAGGCCGCCTCGTAAACCCACGCCTCCCATCCTGCGGTACGTCGTCCTGAGGGGACCTCGGCCAGCGGCGCGAGGGCCGCTGCGTGGTCTGCGATCGAGGGCGCTCACGTGCTCGTGGCGTGATGAAGTCGAACCAACGGGAGAGAACATGTCGAACGATCTGGAAGAGTTGGCGAGGCGAGGGCGCGAGGACAAGGCGGCAAGGGAGGAGGATGGGCGTGCCCGCGACGCCTCCGACGCCGCCCGGGAGGCCCGCGTGTTCGACAGGGAGCAGCGGCGGCTCCTCGACGTGTCGTTGGGGTATCCCACGATGGTCACGAACGTCTCCTGGGGCGCCGCCATGCTGTCCGCCATCGCCCTCGTGTTCCTCTACATCGACGAGCTCTCGGGGCTCATGGCGAATTCGCTCCCACTCGCCGTGGTCGGCTTGCTCGTCGTGGTCGGGTCGTTCTGGGTGGGCGTCGCGCTGGGCTACCGACTCCGACGCAAGGGTCAGATCCGTTGGATGGCGCGGCTCCCCTTTCGCTTCGACCACGAGGCGTACGTCGAGACCCTGTCCCATGGGCGAACCTCATCGAGCGTCCGCGTCAGTGTGAGGTTCGCCAGCGGGATCGAACGCGGCGACAAGGAGCTCATCCTCGACGCGATCCATGGCGCCGTCGAGGTGGAGCACGCGAAGTGGAAGTCGAGCGCCCTGGAGATCGTCAGCCGCCCGATGAGTACGTACGTGATCGCGAGGGGCGATACCCCGAGTCATTACATCAACGCGCTCCCTCACAAGTGGTTCCGGCTCCTCGTCGAGGACGGTCTGCTAACGATCCACGGGCGGTTCCCCCTCACGAAGGTGTCGTGCGAGGTCGAGTGAGGCCGGGCTCGTCTGCGCCGCCGAGTCGTTGCCGTCGAGCAGCGGGGCACCCAGAGGCCGGTTCTTGGCTCGAGCTGGCGTCGAGCCTTGGCGGCCCTCGCCGCGCAAGAACCCAGTAACCTCACTCCGACGACGCCCATTGGTGCATCACAGAGGCGTCGACTTCTCCTCTGCCGCGAGCCCTTCGTGCTTCTCCTCCCCCTCGTCGCCTTCGCGCTGACCGCGCCGCTCGACCTGCGCGTGCACGCGTGGCGCCACCGCGTCGTGCTGGTCTTCTCACCCGACGCTGCCCACCCCGCGCTCGCTGCGCAGCGCCTGGAGTGGGGAGGGCGTGAGCCCGCGGTGCTCCTGGGCGGCCCGGACGCCGGCGAGTTCGACGACCGCGACCTCGTCGTCTACCTCGTCACGCCTACGCTCATCACGCGTGAGGGCGCCGGGCTCCGTGAGGTCCTCCCGCCGGACCCGAGCCTGCGCGCGCGGCTCGGCGTCTCGCTAGACACGTTCACCGTGTTGCTCCTGGGTAAGGATACGGGCGAGAAGGCGCGCGAGGTCGGCGCGACGCTCACGCGCGAGGCGCTGTTCTCCAGGATCGACTCCATGCCGATGCGCCAGGCGGAGATGAGGCGCGGGGGCGAGTGACGGGCGCCTTCAGCGCTCGGCAGGCACGGCGCAGCCGTCGTCGTCGCATTGCTGACCGCCAGCGACCACCTGGATCGGGCCGCGCTCGGCGACGACCTGCGCGATCACCTGCTCGAAGACCTCCTTGGACTGCGCGCCGGAGACGCCGTACTTGCCGTCGAGGACGAAGAACGGCACGCCCGAGATGCCCATGGTGCGCGCGGCCTGTTCGTCGGCGCGCACTGCCTTCGCTGTCGCGTCGTCGGTGAGCGCGGCGCGCGC
>CAJXPN010000101.1 GCA_913058025.1 uncultured Myxococcales bacterium
GCTGCAACACCGCCCAACTCGCTGGCCCTGCTGTGCTTTTCGCTTAACCGGACACGTATGGGTTCGAACTATGGGTTTTGCCAGAGTGACGCCAGTGGGTCCATTTGGATGGTATGATGGTGACTGGATTGTTTATGAATAGTTTTTTTGTGGCTCAAAAGGAGTTTGGTTCATGTCTTATTATAACTGGTCTTTTTTGTTTTTCTTTGCGCTTATACATCCATGCGAACCTGAACAAAGTCAGCATGAAATTGATTTGGAGTTCGAGCATGTTGCGCGGTATACAGAGCTAAGTGACAAGAGGTTGAATGAAGTTAACGGCGTTGGGTCGTACTGTACTCAGGCAAAGACAGGGCGATGGGTTTGTTCAAGGGTTGTTAGCTTGCAATGTGAAGGGGTCTTATGTTGGGGGTATGTGCAAACATCATATGATTTGGAGTTCGACTCTTCTAACAGGCCTGTGTTGTTTGACAATACAACATATGCAGAAAGCATAGGTTGTGAGGTTATAGCCGTGTTTGCGAATGGTAATATTCCGAAGGTCAGTTGTGAATAGTACAGCGAGTAAGCGTTGGGTGCAGTCAAGTTGAGTCCCTATCGTTGTGTAAATGAGGCGGGAGCATCGGGAAGCTGAGCCGAACGGGCAGGGCTTGATGCAAAACCGCCACCGCGTCCCTTACGATCGAAATCGCCAAACCACGATCGAAGGAGAACACGATGACGGACACCCAAATTACGCTCGATGCCCACGCCCTCCAAGCCCTTTTGAGTGGCGACCCCGACGCGCTTCGCATTCTGGCTCAGAGCATGCTCCAAAAGACCCTCGAAGCCCAAATGGACGACCACCTCGGCGCCCAGCGTCATGAGCGCTCTGATGAGCGCATCGGCCACCGAAATGGCCACTACGAGCGCAAGCTGACCACCCGCGTCGGTCAGCTCACCTTGCGCGTCCCACGCGACCGCGAGGGCACCTTCTCGACCGCCCTCTTCGAGCGCTACTCGCGCTCCGAGCGCGCCTTGGTCTCCACGCTCGTCGAGATGGTCGTGTGCGGCGTGAGCACACGTCGCGTCACCACGATCACCCAGAAGCTGTGCGGCAAGGAGTTCTCCAAATCCACCATCTCTCGATACACACTCGAGCTCGACGAGCTCGTCGAGGCCTGGAGAAACCGCCCGCTCGAGCAGGACTTCCCGTTCCTGCTCGTCGACGCGATTCATTTGAAAGTACGGCAAGATACGAGGGTGGAGTCGATGGCGTTGATGATCGCGGTGGGCGTGGGTGAGGACGGTATCCGTCGGATTCTGGGCTGCGAATTGGGGCACTCCGAGTGCTTCCAGAGCTGGCTGGGGTTCTTTCGCAGCTTCGTCGAGCGCGGCCTGAGCGGGGTCGACTTGGTGGTCTCGGATGCACACGAGGGGCTGTTCAAGGCCGCGCGCAAGGTCTTGGGCGGGGCGGTCTGGCAGCGCTGCCAGACCCACTTCAGGCGCAACGTCAGCGACGCCGCACCCAAGCGTCACCAAGACGCCATACATGCGGGGCTCGACGCGATCCTCAAAGCCGACGACATCGAGGAGGCGCGGGCCGCGCTCTCAGAGACCCTCGAGGAGCTCGAAGGCAAGTGCGACAAGGCGCTGGAGTGCCTGGAGCGCGGGTGGGAGGACGCGTGTGCGGTGCTCTCATGGCCAGCCAAGTACCGGCGAAGACTGCGGACGACGAACATGGTGGAGCGGCTCAACGGAGAGCTTCGGCGGCGGGATCGGGTGATCAGAATCTATCCGAACGCCGCCAGCGCCATCCGCCTGATGGGAGCCCAGCTGGTCGAACACGACGAGAAGTGGGAGACCAACGGGAAGTATCTGGATATGCTCGAGTATCAGGAGTGGAGGGCCTCGCGCCAGACCTCCGAAGTCACTCAAGCCGCTGCGGAGTAGGACCACCGTGAGGGATGCCTTTTACACAACGTCTGGGACTTGACCCGCTTCCTGAGCATCACGTTGGAGAGTGGCGTCGAGTTCGTGGGACGCGAGGACGACTTCGACAAGGTGGTTCGAGCCTTCAGGGCGCGTAGGTGATCCAGACGGTGTGAACGTCCACGAACCGTTCGACGCAGCGTAGCGATGTCCAACCGTGAGGTGCCTCGTCGCCCAGGCCAAACGGCCACGCTGGGGTGGATGGGAGCGGCTGAGGGGAGAATCGGGTGTCCACGCCACCTTCGACTGGACGGACGCGGCAGGATTCGAACAATGGGCAGCTCGTAGCGATTGGTCATGCGATGAGAGGTCGATTGATGTTTCCCCCAGGTACGAAGCTGATCCGAACACACTCCCAGGAGCTCGGCGTCGGTGTCGTGATCGACAACGACGGTCGCTACATCGACGTCTTCTTCCCCGACGTCATGGAGCGCATGCGTTTGACGCCCGACCCGGACTCGATCGTGCCGATCGTGCTCGACGAAGGTGACATGGTGCGTGTCCCCGAGGACCCCGAGCATGGCGTGGCCGTCATCGTCTCGGTCGATCGAGGCGCCGCCGTCCTGTCCGATGGCTCGACGCACCAGCTCGAAGACCTCTGGCCCGTCCTGGCCAGGCGCTCGCCGCTCGACAGGTTGCTCTCGGGCGAGCGCGATGGGCACGAACACATCGTCAACCGCGCCGACGCGTTCCAGCTCGTCGACCTGAGGCATCGGGGGACGATGGCGAACCTCGTGGGCGGGCGCATCGAGCTGTTCGCGCACCAGCTCGACACGGCGCGGCGCGCCCTGGCGCGTGACCCCGTGCGCTGGTTGATGGCCGACGAGGTCGGCCTCGGGAAGACGATCGTCGCGCACATGATCACCTCGTCGATGCTGCGCAACGAGCGCATCGAGCGCGTCGTCGTGGTCGCGCCCGAGACGCTCACCATCCAGTGGCTCGGGGAGCTCTACCGCAAGTTCCACCAGATCTTCGTGCGCATCGATGAGGAGCGCATCGGCGACGTCGCCCTCGAGGTCGGCCCCGAGGCCAACCCCTTCGACGTCTACCCGCTGAGCGTGGTCGGCCTGGAGCTCATCGGGCGTGACCCTTCAGTCCTCGCCGGGCTGCTCGCGTGCCCGCCCGACCTGATCGTCTTCGACGAGGCGCACCGCCTGCTCGAGGGCGACGGGAAGGAGACGCTCCTGGAGCTCGCGCGCTCGGTCGAGCACGCCTTGATGTTGACCGCGACGCCGTTCCAGCTCGGCGTCCCGGGGTTCCTCGAGCTCATCGACGTGCTCGGCCTCGAGCACGTCGAGGCGCCAAACGGCCGGCACATCGTCAAGGGCGTGAGCGCGGTAACCCGCCAGGACATCCCCGAGCTCCCGGTGCGCGCGCCGGAGTCCATCGAAGTCGACGCCTTCGACCCGAACGAGGCCTACACCGACGCAGACCCTCGCGTGCGCTGGATCGCCCAGACGCTCGGGGCGCTCAAGGCCGAGCGGAAGAAGGCGCTTGTCTTCGTCGAGGACGACCGCCGCGCGGGTCGACTCCTGAAGACGCTCGAGCGCATGACGCATCTCGAGCTCTATGGGTTCACGGACCAGCTCGAGCCCGAAGAGCGTGACATCGAGCTGTCGCGCTTCCGCCTCTCCGCCTCCCCCGCGCTCATCTCGTCGGGCACCGGGAGCGAGGGGCGAAACTTCCAGTTCTGCGACGTCCTCATCAACTTCGACCTCCCCGCAGACCCCACCGTGCTCGCCCAACGCATCGGGCGACTCGACCGCATCGGGCGTGAGCGCGACATCCCGATCTTCACGTTCGTCGGCGAGACGCTGGGCGAGCAGCACGACCGGGCGATAGCCTACGAGGAGGTCGGTGTCCTCGCGGACGCGGCGGTTGGTGCGGCCCCGGCGATGAACGTCTTGCGCGAGTTCTTCGCCGACAGAGGTGGGTCGGTCAAGACGCTCGAGGAGGCTATCGCCGAGACGCTCGAGCAGCTCGCGCACCACGACGGCGCGTGGTTGTTCCCGAGCTCGCATGATCCCGACGACCGAGACGACATCTTCGACCAGCTCCCCGACGACCTCGAGCTGCTCATCGAGCGGTTCACCCTTGCGGCGGCCGAGCGCGTCGGCATGGACATCCTCGAAAAGGATGGCCTGAGCACGTACTACCTCGAGCATGGCGCGTCGGTCGTGGTCGACACCATCCCGGGTGTACCGCGCGACGCGCGCCACCTGGGTACGTTCGATCGTGAAGAAGCCGTCGAGGACCTCGACCTCGAGTTCTTCACGATCGGCCACCCGCTCGTGGAGGGGCTGCTCACCGAGCTCGAAGACTCCGAGGGTGGTCGCGCCGGGAGCGCGTCGCTGTCACGACGCCGGATCGCCAGGGAGTTCGGGCTCGAGGGGCTCGACGGCGACCACTACCTCCTGTTGGTCTCACGAGACACGCGCGGCGCCTTCTCCCCGACGCTGTATGCCCTCACCGCCGACGGCGCCCTCGTCGAGCGCGCCGCCGAGGAAGCTCACGGGATGCTGCTCGCGCTCGAGCACAGCCAACCTGTGTCGAAGGTGTCGCACGGCGCCGCGCTGGCAGATTGGGTCGAGCCGGTCGGGTCGGCGGAGCTCGACCACCACGACGTCGTGATGGCCGTGCTCGTGTCCTGGGGGCGCTGAGTCCGGGCTTCGTGTCCATCCAGCGGACCTCTCCACATGTGGTAAGGTCGCGCGGAGTCGTGGAACGCCGGACCCCCCTCTCGAGTCGGACGCGCATCATGTCCATTCTGTACCGTGTGTTGCGTGTGGGCCTCAAGAAGGGCCTCGAGCTCTACTTCCTGGACATCCGGTCCGTGGGCCAGGAGCGTGTCCCGGCCTCGGGGCCGGTGATTTTCGCGGCGAACCACCCGAACTCGATCATGGACACCGTGACGCTGGGCTCCCAGACCACGCGCCAGATCCACTACATGGCACGCTCGGGGCTCTTCGCGAACCCGCTGGTCGCCGCGCTGTTCAACCAGTGCGGTGTCATCCCGGTCTACCGGTCCCAGGACGGGGGCGACATGGGCAAGAACACCGAGGCGTTCTCGGCGGCCTACGAGGTCCTGGAGGAGGGGCGGACGCTGGGGATCTTCCCGGAGGGCCACAACTCCGAGGAGCGGCGAGTCGGGCCGATCAAGACCGGGACGGCCCGGATCGCGCTCGGCGCCGAGGCTCGCCACGACTTCTCGCTCGGCGTCCAGATCGTGCCCGTGGGGTTGAACTTCCAGGATCGCGACCGGTTCCTCACGGGGGTGGTCGTGAGGTTCGGCGAGCCGATCGACGCGCGAGACTATGCCGAGGCGTACGCGCGCGACGAGCGCGAGGCGGCCCAGGAGCTGACCGACGAGATCCATGCAAGGCTGCGCCGGGTCGTCACCCACATCGAGGACGACGTCGTCAGGGAGTTGACCGAGTCCGTGCTCGCGATCTCGGGGCGCGAGCTCCTCGAGGACATGGACGACGACGACGAGCTCGGCCCGCTGCTCGACGCCGCGGACCAGGCGCACGGGGAGCTCGAGACCTCGACGGCCGACGGGGTGCTCGGGACGGCGCTGGCGAGGTTGCGCCCCTCGAGCCGGTCGGCGCATGCGCTCGACGACACGCTGGGGGCCCAGAGCTACATGGCCGAGGCCTTCGAGGACCACATCCAGCGTGAGACCCCCGAGATCCACAAGCTCCAGGCGCGCATCGCGCGCTACGAAGACCACCTCGGACAGGTCCGGCTGCGCCGTGAGTTCGGGCGCAGGGACCCGAGCATGCTCTCGTCACGCAAGGAGGCGCTCAAGCTGACGAGCTACGCGCTCGGCTTCGGGGTGTTCGCCGCGTGGGGGTTCGTGCACAACGTGGTCCCGTATCAGATCAGCAAGCAAGCCGCGCGGAGGGCGCCCGACGAGGCGATCCGGGCGTTCACCGCGTTCGTCGTCTCGCTGTTCGTCTTCCCGGCGTGGGGCGCCGGGATCGCCTCGGCGCTGTGGTACCTGGCGGGGTGGCCTGTGTGGCTCGTGGCGGCGTACATGGTGACGCTGCCACCGACCGGGTTCTTCTTCCTGCGCTACCGCCGTCGCGTGGTCGGGTACCGGGACAGGATCCTGGTCCGGACGCTGCTGCGGACCCAACGACACCTCGTGCGCGCGCTCCTGGATGAGCGCGCGCAGTTGCTCACGATGGCCATGGAGGTGCTGCGCGCGTACGCCGAGCGTCAGGAGTCCGGTCCCGCATCCGACACGCCATCTCCCACGGCATGAGCGCGTGAGCAGGCTCGAGGCACCACCGACCTCGAAGCTCAGGAGGTCACCGCATCGGTGACCAGCGCTCGAGGACCCTGTCGACGTCCTCACCTCGCTCCTGCAACCACGCCTCGAAGACCGGCGCCGCGACCTGGGCCACGGCCTCGAAGACCTCCGGGGATTCCAGCTCCCGTGTGGTGGCCACGGCGTATCTCGTGCGGGGCACGCAGACGTGGATCATCACGTCGAAGGACCCGCGAAGGATCGAGGCGCCACCGACGCCGTGGTGGGTGAACACGTCGCGCCAGGGGCGCGTGGAGTCGGACAGGAGCGCGCCGTGGAGCGCGCGCTGTAGGCCGCGCAAGTGCGCGCCATGTCCGGGCGTCTCCTGGCCATTGGCGAACGTGCGCGCCGGACGAGCCCAGCGCGTGGGCCGCAACGCGAACTCCACGCGCACGCCCTCGCGCGTGGCGCGCGCGTGCAAGACCTCATCAACCCCTCCAGCGCCCGCGAGCGCCTCGATCATGCCGCCAGGTGTATGGAACGAGGAGTGACGATCGTCGCGGTGATCGAAGAGCTCGAGCGTCACACTGGGGAACATCCACGCGAGCGCATCGAGGCGCGTGGCGAGGACGTCGAAGTCGAGGACGGGGTCGAGGAAGATCTCGGGGTCCGCGCTCAGGCGAACGCGCGTCCCCGTGCTCGACGTCTCGCGCACACGCTCGAGCGGGGCGCAGGGCTCGCCTCGCTCATGGCGCTGACGCCAGTGGGCGCCGTCGCGGAAGACGTCGACCGTGAGGCGCTCGGAGAGCGCGTTGACGACCGAGACGCCGGCGCGATGTAAGCCACCCGTCACGTCGTAGGCGTCCAGGCCGAACATACCCCGGTAGAGGAGCGTGGTGAAGATCAACTCGACGCAGGGGCGATCGAGCAGCGGGTGAAGGTCGACCGGGACGCCACGCCCGCGATCCTCGATGGTGATCTCGCGGTCGCCGTGGATCGTCAGCGTGACGCGGTCGCCGTGGCCGGCGTCAGCCTCGTCGAGCGCGTTGGCCAGGAGCTCGTAGACCATGTTGTGCAGGCCGCTGCCGTCGTCGGTGTTCCCGACGTACATCCCGGGCCGCTTGCGCACGGCCTCCATCCCTTCCAGAACCGTGATGCTCTCCACATCGTAACCACAGTCGTCGCTCATCGTGAGCCTCCTTGTATCTCGTCATGGTGAGGCGCGCGCAGGCATGCCAGGGCGCTGTCTTTGGAACAAAGAAAACGCGATCCCAACACCCCTCGAGGGACCTTTCAGAGTCCCTGTGGCGCGCGAACGATGACGCTTGTGGAGGCCTCCTCGAAGCGACCCCATGAGTGTACCAAAAGGGGGCCCGAAAACCCAGAACCGGACACGAAATCGACGCCACGAAAGTCTATGTTCCATGCGGCTTTGCGATGTTTTTCACCCCCCCTTTCGGAAGCTACGGCCCAGGCTCGTCTCGCGCTTTGCCGGGGCGGTCTTTCAGGCGCGCCGCGAGCTTGGGCGAGTGGCGATCGTTGAAGCGCTGGCGAACGCGCAGGGGCCAGCGTGTCACGGTGAGAGAGACCCGTGGCCAGTAGCCCAAGACCTGGAACATGGAACGCCCACTCGACCGGACACGTACGGCCTAACTTCGCGAACGTGGACTCCACGGCACGACCTCGGCGTCCCAGGACTCGGCGCAGTGCGCGACGAGCTCCTCCGCCCGCGGGTCGCCCTTCGCGGGGAAGCGGCAGAGGCGCTTTCTCCCTGCCGAGCCGTCGATGTAGACGTCGTTGACGATCGCGTTGAAGCCGTTCGACGTCACCTGGTGGCAATGAATCGTGACCGACTCGATCGTTTCCCTGGGGCGAACACGCCTGATGGTCCCGAACACGCCGCGGACCGACACGAGGCCCTGCCCCTCGACCTCGAGCCTCTCGGGGAAGGCGAGCAGCGCCACCACGCTCGAGAGCAGCAGGACCCCCGCCGCGACCAGCCCTAGGATCGGCTCGCTCATGAAGAGCCCCTCCGACAGGTCCTCCCTCGCGATGGCCCCGTAGTCGCCGAACACGACGACGCCCCCGACGGCGAGGCAGATCGCCACGAGGATCGCGGCGCGAGATGAGCGTCGAGGGATGTGTGCGGTGGTCATGCATGATCCTGTAGAGGGTCTCGGGAGACTCATCGAGCCTAGTCGAGTCCCTCTCGTCGTGTAAATCGGGCGAGGGCATGTGATGGGTGCCAGGATCGCGTGCCACCCGAACCTTGCGCCAGGTCGATCTGGAAGTCGTTGATATTGAACATGAAATCCCCGCTTATACCAGGCCACTCGCAGCAGGCTCACTCGACGACACGAGCGCCTTCCTGCTAGACGTACGCGTCTCGCCTCGATGCGAGGCGAGTCACGTCCCCTGCGCCCCACCCGAATGACCTCGAGCGACCTCATGAACGTGCTCCAGTACGCCGCCTACGGTGGCCCAGACAAGCTCTCCGTGGTCGCTCGGCCCACGCCCGAGCCTGGCCCGGGCCAGCTCCGGCTCCTCACCCGCGCCGTCTCCATCAACCCCATCGACTGGAAGGTCATGGGAGGCGCGTTCCGCCTGCTGATCCCAGTCAAGCGCCCCGCGGTGCCCTGCTTCGACGCCTGCGGCGTCGTGGACGCCGTCGGCGAGGGGGTCGACGGCTTCGCGCTCGGAGACCGAGTCTTCGTGCGAAACGACGTCATGCCCGGCGGGGCCGCCGGCGAGCAGATCCTCGTCTCGGCAGCGGTCACGTCGCATGCTCCCGACGGCATCGACGACGCGCAGCTCGCCGGCGTCCCGCTCGCGGGCATGACGGCCCTCCAGGGGTTGCGCGCCGTCGGCGCGCTCGAGCCCGAGCGTCGCGTCCTCGTCATCGGGGCATCGGGCGGGGTCGGCCACCTCGCCGTCCAGCTCGCAGCGTCCGCCCTGTCTCTTATACACATCTCCGAGCCC
>CAJXPN010000102.1 GCA_913058025.1 uncultured Myxococcales bacterium
AGATTTCTGCCTGTCTCGTGGGCTCGGAGATGTGTATAAGAGACAGGCCATGGAGTCGATGACCGCTGGCGCGCTCGCCGAGTTCAACGTCGACGACCTAGAGCGTGAGCGCGCCGAGACGCCGGCGGCAGCCGCCGCGGACGCGCCTGGCGAGCAGGCCGTCGCGCTCAACCTCGACTCGAGCGACGGGAAGGACTCACCGCAGCAACAGCTCGAGGGCTTCGCGGGGGATCTCGAGCAGCAGGCCAAGAGCAAGGAGGTCGCGCCGCTCGACGAGCTCTCCGTCACGGAGTCCTTCGACGAGGCGCTCGATCGCTCACGTCGTGAGGAGGGGCTGCTCGCCAAGCCCGCGCCGTCAGCCGACCCGTCGCCCGGCCCCGTCGTCGCGTCGTCGAAGTCTGCTCCCCAGAAGAAGTCGACGAAGGGCATGCTCGAGTTCGACAAGAACTCCATCGATGGCCTGATGGACGACTCGCTCGGCCTCGCCGAGCCCAAACCCGAGCCCGAGCCGGTCGTCGCGCTCGACTACCCTACCCGGAGCACGCGTGGGAGCGGCAGCGAGCCCAGCACCTCGAGCGGCTTCGGCACCGAGTCGCGCTACGACATCCCTAGCTCACGCGCCCCGGCAAAGGATCCTGTCGCCAAGGCTGATACCAAGAAGGACGCGAACATCGTGAGTGATGTCGCCGAGCGAGCCTCGCAGCAGCGAAACGCCGCCCGCACCGACGCCGCCCGCGACGCGGACGACTTCGCCTCGACGGGGAGTGTGGCCGCCGCCGAGGAAGAGTCCAAGAGCGCCTCGACGAAGACGGCCCAGCCCTCGATCGGCGACATCGAGCGCATGGCTAACTCGGAGCGTTACGGCGACACGGTCGCCGAGGCCGACCGCTACCTGAGCAGCGGCCTGGGCACCAACAAGGACCGCGCCCGCGCCCTCGAGCTCAAGGCCGAGGCGCTCGCTGCCCAGGGCAAGGGCAGCGAGGCGCAGCGGGTCTACGACGAGATCGAGCGCAAGTACCCGGACTTCTACAAGCGCAAGGAGGTCAAGCGGACCAAGCGCAAGTCGAGCAAGAAGTCCCCGGCGAAGGCGAAGAGCTACGACGAGTCGATCGAGGCCTTCTGAGCGAGCGCGCCCGCCCGGACATGAAGAGAGGCCAGTGACCCGCGAGGTCCTGGCCTCTCGCTCTGTCTGGGGTGTTCACGCCTGAGGTGTCCATGCGCCTGCGCTGAGCGCGCTCGACGTGACCTGCCGACCCGAGGCCGAGGACAGATCCCGAGAGCCGTGACGCGCCCTCACGGCGCCTTCTCACTTCGCGAAGGCACACGCGATCATCCACTGCTGCCCCCATCCATTCCGCACCGTCTGCGCGGTACTCGCTGATGCTCGGGCGGCGCCAGCGGACGCTGGAGGATCGGCGGCGCCAAGAAACGAGGAGAGCGGCCGACCCCCGAGGGGGTGCGGCCGCTCTCACTCACGAGTTCAAGCTCGGTGGGGCGTTCTCACTTGGAGAGAGCCTGACCACCGGCCTCCTCGATCTGCGAGATGATGTCGGCGGCCTCGTCCTTCGAGACGCCCTCCTTGATCTTGGTCGGGACGCTCTCCACGAGGGTCTTGGCCTCCTTGAGGCCCAGGCCCGTGATTCCACGGATCGTCTTGATGACCTGGATCTTCTTGTCGCCGAAGCTGGTGAGCTCGACGTCGAACTCGGTCTGCTCCTCCTCAGCGGCGGCGGGGCCGGCAGCCATCATCATCATGCCGCCGCCGCCCGAGGCGGCCTTGACGTCCCACTTCTCCTCGAGCTCGGTGACGAGGCCGGAGAGGTCGATGACGGAGAGGGTGCTGAGGAAGTCGATGACCTGGTCGCGCGTAACGTCTGACATTGTAGCTCCTGTATCGTTTCGATGTGTCGCCGCGTATGCGGCGACGGTTGGATTCTGATGTGCGGTCCCTCAGTGAGAGAGGCCGCGTGTCGTTCAAGCAGCGGCGGCGCCGCCCTCTTCGTCCTTGTCGGCCTTGGCCTTGAGGACACCGAGGAAGTCCTTGGGCGCCGCGATGAGGACGCTGAGGAACTTGCTGGGGACAGCCTGGAAGAGACCGAGCAGCTGGGCTCGGAGCTCGTCCTTGGTGGGCATGTCGGCGAGCGCGTTGACGGCGGCGACGTCGAGGATGCTCCCGTCGAGGTACGCACCGAGGATCTCGAACTTGTTCTCGTTCTCCTTGGCGAACTCCTTGATGACCTTGGCAGGCGCGACAGCATCTTCGGTGCTGTAGGCGAGCGCGGTCGGTCCGGAGAAGAGCTCGGAGACGGCCTCCATGTCGGTGCCCTTGAGCGCGAGCTTGACGAGCGTGTTCTTCACGACTCGGTAGGTCACGTTCTCGGCACGGAACTTCGAACGAAGCTCCACGACGGTGTTGGCGTCGAGTCCCGAGCTGGCGGTCACGATGAGTGACTTCGCCTCGGCGAGATCGGCCTTGAGCTCTGCGACGAGCTGCTCTTTTGAAGCGCGATCCATGTGTGGACTCCTTCGCAAAAAATGCAAAACCCTCTCGGCGCCGGGGCGCGGAGAAGGTTCGGTGTGCGTCGGAGCGAGATGTTCGCGCTCCTTGCATCGGGTCATCGTGAGATGAACCCGGGACCGAACCGTCTCCGCAGGATTTACGCCTCCATATCGTGGGAGGCACCGGCTTCTTTGACGGCTTCGTCTGGTCTATGTCACGCCCACCGGAGTGAGCGAGGTGTCGGGTTTAACCGACGAGGTCGGACGCGTCAAGCGCTTTGACGCGCCCTTCGAGTTCGGGCGGGATCCGCGGCCGAGTCGAGGCAACCTCGATCGACCGCGGGTCCATTCCCGGTCAGATCAAGGACGCACCAGCGGCGACGTCGATCTTGACGCCAGGACCCATCGTCGTGGAGACGGTGATCTGGCGGAAGTAGGGCGCCTTGGCGCTCGCGGGCTTGAGGCGCGCGAGCTCGCCGAGGACGGCGAGCAGGTTGTCCTGGAGCTTGTCGGCGTCGAAGCTCACGCGGCCGAAGCCGACGTGAATGATGCCGGCCTTGTCGACGCGGAACTCGACGCGACCCGCCTTGAGCTCGGAGACGATCTTGGCGACGTCGAAGGTCACCGTGCCCGTCTTCGGGTTGGGCATCAGGCCCCTGGGCCCGAGGACGCGACCGATGCGACCGACCTGGCCCATCATGTCGGGCGTGGCGACGGTCGTGTCGAAGTCGAGCCAACCATCCTGGATCTTCTCCACGAGGTCCATGTCACCGACGAAGTCGGCGCCGGCCTCGCGGGCCTCGGTGGCCTTCTCGCCCTTGGCGAACACGAGGACGCGGATGTCGCGGCCCTGTCCGTGGGGGAGAGAGACCGAGCCACGGACCATCTGGTCGGCGTGGCGCGGGTTGACGTTGAGGTTGACGGCGACGTCGACGGCCTCGTCGAAGCGCGCGTACGAGACGTCCTTGATAAGCTCCACGGCCTCATTGAGGTCGTAGGACTTGAGGCGGTCGACGCGGCTGAGAGCTGCGCGAAACTTCTTTCCATGCTTTGCCATCAGAGCTCCTCCTCAAGCTCGACGCCCATCGAACGGCAGGTGCCGGCCACGGTGCGCATCGCCATCGTCACGTCATCGGTGTTCAGGTCGGGCAGCTTGATCTCCGCGATCTTGCGGAGCTGCTCGAGCGAGATCTTCCCGACCTTGTTGCGGTTGGGGACGCTCGAGCCACCCTTGAGGCCGAGCTCCTTCATGACGAGGATGGCCGCGGGGGGCGTCTTCGTGATGAAGGTGAACGAGCGGTCACCGTAGACGCTGATCACCACGGGGATGATCATGCCATCCTGGTCCTGCGTACGGGCGTTGAACGCCTTGCAGAACTCCATGATGTTGACGCCATGCTGACCGAGCGCGGGACCCACGGGAGGCGAGGGGTTAGCCTTACCCGCCGGGATCTGCAGCTTGATCTGTCCGACTACTTTCTTGGCCATCTGAATGGTCCTCTCTTGCAGTGCGAGCGTCGCGCTCTATGAGGCGCGACTCCTGCGCGTGTTAACGTCACGCAGGCGCAACTTGCGCCTACGAGCGGACGCGCAGTGTAGTGAGAACACGTGAGAGGTCAAGCGAGGTTTTCATGGCCCCGGCGGCGGCTCAGAGCGCGGCGGCGACCTTCGCGGCGAAGTCGCCCAGCGTGGTGTCGCCCCAGCCCGGGAGGATCTGCTTGGACTCGGAGAGGGCCTCGACCTTGGGCTTGAGCGCGGAGAGCTCGTGGACCTCGGCGCAGCGCACGCCGAGGGCCTGGGCGGTCCAGCGCGGCGAATCGAGCATGCCCGAGACGATCGGCTCGAGCTGCTTCATGGCCGCGTCGGCGTTCTTGGTGATCGCCTCGGTGCGCTCCTTGAGGTCCCTGGTCTTGACCTCGGGGTCCTTCTTCTGGGCGATGTTGAGCGCGAGCTCGCTCTTGGCGAGGTTGCAGAAGTAGGTCGAGTTGGTCTCGAGGCGCTCCTCGCCGCCTGCGTCGTACTGATCGACCTCGAGGGGGAGCGCGGTGGGGACCTGCTTGATGCCAGCCTCGCCGCGCAGCGAGATGAGCTGGGTCGCGGCGACCCAGCGGCGCATGCCGCGCATGCTGCCCACGGCCTGGGCGAAGTACGGCGTGGCCTTGGCGCCCTGGATGCGTGAGAGGCCGTCGAAGGCGTCGCTGATGATGAGGTCGGGGGACTCCGGGTCGGCGAGCGCGCGCTTGAGGTAGGGCACGATCGCCTCGTCCTGGGTCTCCAGGATGACCACGGAGAGCTGGCCGTCGATCTCGGGGTGGCGCTCGTTGGCGACCTCGGCGACGACCTTGGCGAAGGCGGCCTTGGTGTCGTCGTCGGCGTACTCGCGGATGGTGCGCGCGATCTGGCCGGGGTTCTTGTCGGTCTTGAACCAAGTCATCATCGAGGCCATGCCCTCGGGGCCGGCGAGCGGGAGCATCTGGCCGAGGGTGACGTCGAGGAGCTGGTTGCGGATCTCCTGATCGGCGGACATCCAGGAGGCGAAGATCTTGGAGAGCTTGGCCTTGTCGGCGTCCGACACGAACGGGTGCATGTAGTAGGCGGCCTCGACGGCCGCGATCGACTTCTCGCCGCCCGAGACCTTGGCCGTGCCGCCGTTCTCCTTGGCGGCCTCCTTGTCGATGACGGGGAGGTCGTTGGCGGCCCAGAGGCCCTCGATGATGGGGACGGTGACCGCGGCGAGCTTCACGCGCTCGGGCCCCTCCTTCATGTCCGAGAGGAGCTGCTGGATCTTGAGGGCCTGGCCCTCCTCCATGAGGATCTGGACGGCGCGTTCGCGCACGGCCTGAGACTCCTCCTTGCTCTTGGCCCACTCGACCATCTTCTCCATGCCGCCCTTGGCGTTGCGCCACTGCTCGAGGTCTTCGGGCTTGCGCTCGCAGGCGCCGAGGAGCAGCGAGCTGGTGGCGAGGGCGATGAGGAGGCGTGTGGCGTTGGCGTGCATGTGTCGTCTCGGAGTTGGTGCCCTTGGGGTCGTCCGGATGGTGCTCTAGCGCGGGACACGTTCGCCGCGGCGCGTCCACGCTGTCAAGCTCGCCGTACGTTCATGGCGCGGGGCAGTCCTGGTGGTCGCCGCCGGCGTCGTGGTGTTGGTGGCCGAGGTGCACGGTGACCGCGGGGCTGGCGTCGGCGAGGCCGCGCAGGCGCCGCAGGCTGACCACGGACTCGGGGATGTCGGAGCTGAACTGGCCGGGCTCGACGCAGCGCGTCCACCCCCACTCGGTGTGTGAGGCGTCGCCGACGACGAGGTGGGCGCCCTCGGCCGTGCGCACCAGGTACGAGGTGTGGCCGGGGGTGTGGCCCGGGGTGTGGAGCGCGAAGACGCTGCCGTCGCCGAAGACGTCGACGACGCCCTCGAAGCGCCGCTGCGGGTCGGGGGCGAAGTCCCACTCGTAGAGGACGCGGTCGCGGTGGACGAGGTCGTCGGTGACCCCGCGCACGAAGAGGTTGATGAAGGACGTGGCGGAGGTCTCGCCGGGGCCGGTGTAGACGGGGACATCGAGCGGGACGTCGGGGAGGCCCATGATGTGGTCGAGGTGCAGGTGCGTGAGGAAGACGCCCTTCACGGGGCCGGCGTCGGCGAGCCAGGTCCTGGTGTCCTGTCGGACCACGAGCCTGTCCATGTTCATCTCGGAGGCGACCAGCCCCGAGACGGGCGCGGTCTCGGGGTCTCGGAACGAGGCGGCGACGCCGGAGTCGATGAGGAAGCGACCGTGGGCGGGGTGCTCGATGACGTAGAAGGGGATGACGATGGGCTCGAGGCCCTCCTCGAGTCCCTCGGCGCGCGGGTGGTCGAGGTTGATCAGGCCCGCGCGGTCGACGGCCCAATCGGCCGCCTCGACGCGCTCGAAGCGCACGACGCCCGCGGGCTGACGGACGGCCTCGATCACCCGCTCGGTCGAGGACGCCTCGCCAAGCGGCGAGGGCTTCACGCCGACCGAGCTCAGGGAGCAGCCTGGCGTGAGCGAGAGCGCGGCGAGGGCGAAGAGCGAGGAGAGCTTCAGGGAGGTGCGAGTGGTGTTCGAGGTCATCTCGGGGCTCCTTTCCGTGGTGTGCGAAGGTCTTCGTGTGTGTCGAGGACCACGCTAGGCATTCCCCAAACGCGCGTAAATCGGCTAAGATCGGCTTCAGCCATTCACGAATGCATACCTCGAGCGACATCGGAGGGCCGAAGTGGACGAGATCTCATGGGACGACGCGAGGGTGTTCCTGGCGGTGGCCGAGCGCGGGAGCTTCAGCGGCGCGGCGCTGGAGCTCCAGATCGGGCAGCCGACGGTGAGCCGACGGATCGCCAGGCTCGAGGAGGAGCTCGGGTGCGCGCTGTTCCACAGGGGGCGGAGAGGGACGGAGCTGACGGCGCAGGGGGAGCGGATGCTGCCGTCGGCGCAGCAGATGGCGAGGTGGTCGGCGATGATGCGCGCGGCGGCGTCGGGGGAGGAGGCGGTGGAGGGGCGAGTGACGATCGCGGCGCCGCCGGGCGTGGCCTACGACGTGATCACGCCGTTCGCGGCGCGGCTGAGGGAGCGCGAGCCGGGGGTCTGGATCGAGCTGCTCTCGTCGATCGACTACGTCGACCTTACGCGAGGCGCGGCGGACTTCGCGGTGCGGACGAAGCCGGCGACGGAGCCGGCGTTGGTGACGGTGGCGACGGTGGAGGTCGAGGTGAAGGCGTACGCGACGCGGGGGTACGTCGAGGGGCTCGAGGAGGGCTGGGTGGCGGGAGATCTGGACTGGATCTGTTGGGGCCGCCCGTACCTGCACCTGTCACCGAGGCCGGAGCTCGAGGAGCTCTTTCCCGGGTTCTCACCGAGCTTCGAGGCGAGCGACTACATGTCGCAGGTGCGAGCGTGCGAGCTGGGTATGGGGGTGATGTGGCTGCCGGTGATGAGGTACCCGGGGGTACCGACGCGCGAGCTCGTGGAGCTGGACGTGGGGCTACCGCGTGTCGTGAGCGAGAGCTACATCGTGTGCGCGCGGAGCATGAGGGAGGTGCCACGGGTGCGGGCGGTGCTCGACGCGCTGCTCGAGGATATCGAGGCGTTCATGGGGAGCGTACAGAGTGAATGAGGGGGTGACGGGCTCCCTCTGAAAGGGGAGCCCGTCACCCCCTCAGGAGGCGTCGACGCGGGGGCGTGTCAGTCCTTACTTCGCGCCTTGATGATGAGGAAGACGAGCCCTCCTATGAAGCCACCGGCGAGGAGGAGCATGAGGATGCCGATGAGCGGGCGGGCGACGATCCACGCGACGGCGATGGTGATGAAGGTCAGCGGCGCGGCGATCAGGAAGGCGACGACGGAGGACATCGTGCCGATGATGGAGCCGACGAAGGGGATGAGGTCGGCGATGACGGAGAGGGGCTTGAAGATCATGCCCAGGCCGATGAACATCAGCATGAAGCCGACGAGGCGGAGGATCCAGGTCATCGTGGCGTTGCCCTCCTCGGCTGCGGTGAACATCTCATCGGAGGTCTTCTTGCCGGAGGAGACGAGCTCGATGGTGCCGGTCTTGACCTTGAAGGCGGAGAAGGTGGAGCCGGACTGCCCGGAGACGACGGTGATCTCACCGGGCTTGGCGACGGCGAAGCTGATGCGGGTGTCGCCGACGGTGGGGTTGGCGGGGTCGGTGCCGATGTAGATCGAGTCACCGTTGAGCTTGGCCTTGGACTTGATGGCGGGCGGGAGCTTGTCGAAGACCTCCTGAGTCACCGGGTAGGGCGTGGTGCTCGAGATGGAGCCGATGATCGAGCTCGTGAGCTTGAAGGCGCCCATGGTGGCGTTCTGAGCGGCGGTGGTCTTGGCCTCGTAGGGCATGGCGCCGGGGTTGACCTTTTGCTTCCTGGCGTCGGGGTCCTTGAAGTTGTCGGAGTTGTTGAGGGAGGAGGACCAATCCCTGGAGTAGGTGTAGGTCGTCGCGGTCGTCTCCTTGCCGCCGACCTTCTTCTTCTTCTCCTTCTTGGACTTCTCGACCCACTGGTACATCTCGACCTCGCGCTTGAGGGCGAGGCCATTGACGGTGACGCCGAACTCGGAGTCGGTCAGGGTCTCGTCGACCTTGACCATGCCGGAGGTGTGGACGAGCTTGCCCTCGTTGCCCGAGTCGATCTTGTCGGAGGCGACGGAGACGACGGCGCCGCGTCCGGCCTCGAGGGCCTCGGCGCGATCGACGGCGCGGCACTCGTTCCAGAAGAGGAGCGGGAAGGCGACCAGGAACATCCCGAGGCCAATGATGATCCCCTTGATGGAATCGGCGATGCGGCTGAACCAGCCCTGCTCGGAGTACTCGACGAAATCATCGGACATGTCAGAAAACCTACTGTGTGTGGGACGCAAGGAGGCGCGACACGGCTTCGGCGTGTCGCACGATCGCCTCCGAGGCGTTCATGTTGTGTGACTGAGGCGACTGTAACCGAGCGTCTATGAGCTGGCAACGCGCTCTCGGGCGCAAGCAACCGTTGTAAGGCCGAAGTTTCAGGAAGTTTAAGATCCTCCCAGAGAGGTCTCCGTTGGTACGGGATGTCGGGTGCAGAGGGGACGCACCCAGGCCCAATACGAACAACGAAGACGAAGGCGAGGTGAGTGATGTTCGAGCGCATGAAGAGCTGTCTCTTATACACATCTGACGCTGCCGACGATCTACTCTGTG
>CAJXPN010000103.1 GCA_913058025.1 uncultured Myxococcales bacterium
CGCCCAGCGTGGAGCGCTGGGCGACGAGGTAGCTCAGGCTCGACCTGAGCGCCAACGCGTCGGAGCCTTCGGCGCCCGCGTCCGTGAGCGCCACCACGATCGCCGCGGTCGCCTCGACGCGGCCGCCGTGCGCGTGGAACCAGCTCGGCTCCCAGTGGCCCTCGTCCCTGGACCGGATGATGCGCCCGACCGCCGCGCGCGTCTCCTCCGGCTTCATCGCGCCGGTGCGTCGGAGCGCCGAGAGCGCGTGCGCCGCGACCAGCGGGTCGATCCTGGCCGACTTCAGCTCCTTGGTGAACGCGGCCGTCCAGATCGCGAGCGCGCCCTCGACCTGCTTCGAGCGCGCCGACTTCGGCAGCCTCGTGAGCACGTCGAAGACCTCCGAGGTCAGGCCTCGCTGCACCGCGACCGTGTCACCCTCCCAGAACGCGACCTCGCGGACGCTGATCCAGGGGCTCTCCTTGGTGATCCCCGCCGTCAGCCAGTCCGCCGCGCGGCCCAGCGCCTTGGTGTCCAGCGGCGCGCCCACGCGGGAGGCGTCCATGAGGCCCTCGAGCGTCCACGCGGTCACGTACGCGCTCGCGCGCCCTGCGCGCCAGTACGCCCACGACCCGTCCGCGCCCTGCGCGAACTGCAGCGCGCCCGCGGCCGCGAGCACTCGCCGCTTCAGGTCCTCGAGGCGAGGGGACGTGATCGCGTGGCGCGTCGCGTACTCGAGCAGCGCCGACGCGCTCACGAGGTCCGAGGCCAGCGACAGCGGGTCCTGGCGCAGCGTGTCGTGCAGGCTGTCCAGGTCGAGCATCTGCGCGGTCACCGCCGGGAACGTCACCTGCACCCAGGCGTCGTTGGCGCCCGAGACCTGGAAGCCCGCCTCGAACGGGCTCCCCTCCGACATCACGCCGCGCACCACGCGCTCGGTCGGCGCGCCCACGGGCAGCACCCTCGTCGTCCCCACGACCTCGTCGCGCGCGCCGCCGGCGCTCGCGATGAGCGTGTAGTCGACCTCCCCCGAGCGCTTCGCCGAGACCCTCGCCGCGACCGTCGCGCTCGCCCCTGGGGCGAGGTCGACCTCATCGCGGCTCAGCTTCGCGTCGAGCGTGGACGAGCTCCACGCGAGCTTCACGAGCTCCTTCTTCTTCGAGTCGTTCGTCACCACGATCGGGACCTCGACCGTCTCCCCCACGATCAGCGCGCCCGGCAGATCCACGCGGGCGTGCAGCGCCTGGCGGACCGGCAACGTGGCGCGCGTGATGCCCACGCCGCCCCTGGCGTCCGACGCCACGAGCGTGATCGTCTGGTCCGTGATCGCGTCGGGCATCGTCGCGCTCAGCTCGAGCACGCCGCTCGCCCGCGCGTGCGGCTCCCACATCGAGGTCTCGTCGAAGTTCGTGCGGATCGTGATCGTGGGGGCGGGCTTGGCGGACGCGCCCTTCCCGCGCCGGCCCACCCTCGTGTCGCCGTCCATCGCGTCCTCGTTGGGCTCCATTCCGCCGATGAGGCCCGCCGCGCCCACGCCGTAGCTCGCTCCTCCCCCCCCCTTGCCCATGACCGTCGTCTTGGAGGCGGCCACCTTGGGCATCTTCGATTTCTTCTTGTTCGAGCTCTTCTTCATCGGTTGGCTCGGGGCGTCCCCGTACGCGACCTCGTCGTCCATGTCCCCGATCACGCCGCCCATCGCGTACGTCGTGACCGCGCCGCCCTCGAGGTAGTTGAAGGGGGGCAGCGCGACGTCGACCTGGGACGGCCCCCAGTTTCTGCTGACCACCGGCCAGCTCAGGATCTTGGCGCCCGTCGTCGACATCGTCCTCAGCGTCGGCTCGTAGAACACGTCCATCGGCGTGATCTCGAGCGGGTCCTTCATCGCCAGCGCGCGCGCGTCGACCACCGACGCGCCCACCGACGCCATCACCATCTTGCCCGTCGGGTCCTTCACGCTCGCCTTGAACGTGACCTTCTCGCCCGGCGCGGCCGCATCGGGGAGGCCGTCGAGCACGATCTCGAGCTCGCGGTCCGGGTACACCACGAGGTTCTGCCCCTCCGTGATCAGCCCGAGCGAGTGGTGCGGCGCGTTGGGGTTCGGCGTCACGCCCACGCGCTTGCCCAGCGCGAAGAACGTCAGCAACATCGAGCCCCACGAGGGCGCCTCGAACTCGCCCGACGCGATCATCTCGCCGCCCTCTTCGGAGACCGGCAGCAGCACCGAGTTCACAAGCGCGCCCGTCGTGTCCACGATGTCGAGGTGGACGACCTTCTCCGCGGGCACGATCCCCGACGGGAACCTCACCCTCACCTTCGCCTTGCGGCGCTCCTTGATCGTGGCGTCCTGGAGCTTCGAGACCATCGCCCTCGAGGCCATCCAACGCAGCGGCGCCGTCGCGATCGCGTCGTCGACGCCGACCCTGAAGAGCGACGCCACCGCGCCGCCGTCTGGCATCTTGAACCGGAACGTCGCCGACCCGTTCGAGTCGGTCTTCATCGTCTCCGTGTTGGACCCCACGGCCAGCTTGATCTCCTGCGCGCGCAGCGGCACGCCGTCCAGATCGCGGACCTTCGCCACGATCGTGACCTCCTCCCCGGTGGAGTACTGGTCCTTGTCCGCCTCCAGCACCGCCACGTACGGGTTCTCCACGAACCTCATCGCGCGCTCGACCTCGTCGACCACGCCGCCCTCGTCGATCGAGAGCTCCAGCGTCGCGAACTCCCCCTCGGCCAGCGCCTCCTTGAGGTCGGAGAGCTGGCTCTTCGACGCCGCGAGCTCGTGAGGGCCCTCGCCCTTGACGTCTCGCTCGATCGAGAACACCACCACGTCCGCCGCGCGCGCCTCGACCTTGAGGCGCCCGGCGCCGAACGCACCGCCCGAGCTCGGGGTCAGCGTCACCTTCGCGCGCAGATCCCGCTGCGCGCGCGTCAGGAACCTCCCCAGGTCGTGCTCGATGCGCACCCTCGGCGGCGAGAAGTCGCGCACCTGGATGCGCGCGGTCCTGCGGGCGCCGGCGTACTCGACCGCGAGCTCGTAGAGCCCGTCCGTGGTCGACGTCGGCAGCGCGATCTCGGCCGACGCCACGCCGAACTCGTCGGTCGTCTTCGTACCACCGCCGACCGCGGCTCCCGTGGCGATCGACGTCAGCGTCACGCCGACGCTCGCCTCCACCAGCGGCGTGTAGTCCTCCTTGAGGTGCCAACCCAACACGCGCACGCGCACGCGCTCTCCAGGTCGGTACACCCCCCGATCCGTGTAGACGAACAGATGGTCGCTGGCGAAGCTCGCCGTCCTCACGTTCGGGCTGAACTCGACCGAGCCTCGGCGCGCGTCGTCCTGCGCGTCCACGACCACGATCTCCGAGGCCCCCAGCGCGTCCTCACGGTTGGCGCCCTTGGGCGGGTAGAGGAACACGAGGCTCCCGTGCGCGTCGGCCTCGCCCACGGCCGCCGCCCCGGCGTACACCTTCGCGCCCGCCGCGGGCGTCCCGTCCGTGCGCCACGCCGCCACGTGCACGTACGTGCCCTGGCTCTCGAAGATCTCGTACGGGGTGTCGATCGCCACGAGCAGCGCGCGCGACTCGTCGGCGGGCGAGCCCGAACTGGGCGAGAGCTTTCCAGACCGCGCCGGCGAACCGATCAGCACGTCTGGCCCCTGCGGCCCGAGCGACGACGCCTCCGATGCCTGCTCCTTCTTGTCCTGAGCGGCGCCATCCGCTGCGCCGGTCGGTGAGGAGTCTGGCTGGTCGCCCCCCTCCTTCTCCGCCATCGCCTCGTCGCTCTTGGTCGAACGCTCCGCCGCGCATCCCCACAGCCCCGCGGCGCACAGCGCCAGGCACGACCATCTCATCAACGTCTTCGTCTTCACACCCAACCTCGCTCGCTCTCGCCGCCACGACGGACCATCTCGTTTCTATGCGTTCGATACCGTCACTCTAGCCCGTTGCACCCCCAAGAAGCGATGAGAGGAGGCCCCGCCATGGGACCTCCTCTCATCGCGAACGGTTCTCAGACCTCGTGCTCAGCCCTTCTGCAGCGCCTTGGCCTTCTTGACGAGGCCGAGGAACTCGAGGCGGTCCTTCTTGCCAGCGGCGGAGGCCTTGGCGACCTCCTCGATGAGGCCCCAGGAGATGCCCTCTGCGTAGGGGCTCTCGCGCAGCTTCTCGGCGAAGGTGACCACGGCCGAGGCGAACTGGAAGTCGCGCGAGGCGTCGGAGAGCTTGGTCTTGAGCGCGGCCGACCTCCAGGTGAAGATCTGCTCTGCGGCCTGGTACCCGTCGGGCTTCTTGGCCCGGATGCGCACGTAACCCAGGTCGGTGGCGGACTTGCCGGTGAGGACGACCTCGTAGAAGGCGGTCACGGTGTGCCCGGCGCCGATCTCGCCGGCGTCGACGGCGTCGTTGCGGAAGTCCTCGTCGGCGATGTCGCGGTTCTCGTAGCCCACGAGGCGGTAGGAGGCGACGGCGTCGGGGTTGAACTCGACCTGGATCTTGACGTCCTTGGCGATGACCTCGAGGGTGCCGTCGGCCTGCTCGCCGAAGACCTTTCGGGCCTCGTCGACGGAGTCGATGTAGTAGTAGTTGCCGTTGCCCTTGTTGGAGAGCTGCTCCATGAGGGTGTCTTTGTAATTGCCCATGCCGAAGCCGATGGTCGAGAGCGTCACGCCCTCGTCCACGTATGCCTTGATCTGGTTGAGGATCTGGCTGTGGGAGGACGGCCCGATGTTGGCGTCCCCGTCGCTCATCACCAGCACCCTGGACACGTGGCCGGGCTTCGTCGTCGCGATGGCCTGCTTGTAGGCGAGCTCCATGCCCGAGCTCATCGCCGTCCCGCCGCCCGAGCGCAGGTCGTCGATCGCCTTCTTGATCCTGGCCTTGTTGCCCTCGGTCGCGGGCGTGTCGGCGAGGACCAGGCGGTTGGAGCCGGCGTAGGTCACCAGCGCCACCGAGTCCTTGGCGCCGAGGCGATCCGTGAGGATCTTCAGTGAGCTCTTTGCGAGGCCGAGCTTGTCGGGGCGGTTCATGGAGCCGGAGACGTCGACGAGGAACGTCAGGTGGACCGGCTTGCGGTCGGCCGGCGCGAGCTTCTTGCCCTGGACGCCCACGCGCAGGAGGTACGCGTCCTTCTTGGGTGAGAAGGGGCTGGGTGCGGCCTCGAGGTGGACGCCGAAGGCGCCGGCGTCGGGGGAGGGGTAGTCGTAGCCGAAGTAGTTGACGAACTCCTCCACGCGCACCGAAGAGGCGGGGACGTTGACGCCCTCGTTGAGCTTGCGGCGCGTGACCGTGTACGAGCCCGTGTCCACGTCCACAGAGAACGTCGAGAACTTGTCCTTCGACGTCTCCGTCATCGGGTTCACCCCGTGGTCCGTGTACTGCTCCGCGCTGTTGTTCGACTCGGAGGGGACCACGACGGGCTCGGGCTCGGGCCTGGGCTTGGGGTCGGGCTTGGGCACGGCGACTGCCCCCCGACCCACCATGGGCGGGGGTGCGTCCAGGCTGTCGACGAGACCGTTCATGTCGTGGTTCTTACCGAGCGACGCTTCCAGCCTCTTCTTCTTCGGGGACTTTGCCTGCGGCTGCCTGGGCATCGCCTCCTTGGACTTCGTGTCCTTGCGCGACTCGGACTTCGCGCTGACCATCGGAGGCCCCGCGGCCGAATCCGCTTCGGGCGCGGGATCGGACGGGGCCTCGTTCATGACCTCCTCTCGCTCCGAGCCGCGCTCACCCTCGACCGCGCGCGTGTCTCGCGCGGCGAAGTCGTCGCTGGCGCCGTCGCCGCCCTCGACGGAGCCCGTGGCGACGCCAGGGCTGCGGTCACTCAGGCTCGAGGTCGCCTTGTTGTCCTGGACCTCGTCTCGTGACGAGCTCATCTCGGAGGCGCAGGCGGTCGTGAGGCCGAGCGCGGCGAGGAGGGCGAGCTTCTGGATACGGTTCGGGTTCTTCATCTGGGGTAGGCTCCGTGTCGGGCGCTCGCGTTGGGCGCCGCAATGTCGTGGATACGACCTGTGACACGACGCCCACTCCGACATGGATCTAAGATCTTCCGCTTTTCTTCCATCCGAGCTCAGGCCCGGGCCGTCACCGGGAGGATCTCGCGGCTCGCCTGGACCACGCCTCCGAACGCGCGGGTGTGGTCCTCGCGCATCGCGGCGGCGTGGTCGGACATGTAGCGATCGAGCGAGCGCTGGTCCTCGAGCACGTAGATCACCCGCCAGCCCACGCGCTCCGCTGTGTCGGCGGCCTCGTCGCGTGCCATGTAGGCCGACTCGAAGCAGCCCGTGTCCATCATGTCCTGGATGTGTGTCCCGGACATGTACGACTCCCACTCCTGGGCGCGCGATCGCGCCACGGCGATCAGGACGATGTAGAGCATGCGTGCGTCTCCTCGGTGTGTGACTGTGGGTCGCGTGCGCCCGAGCGGCCACGCCCACCCACCGTCGCCCATGGAGGGCGCCCGCGTCCAACCGTGACTCAGTGGAGCGTGTCGTCGAAGCCGTCGCTCTCGAGGCGGCTGGCGGTGCCGATCAGCTCGAGCAGCTCCTTACGCTGCTCGCCGGTCGCGTTGATGCTCGCGAGCTCCTCGATCAGGCCCCACGTCATCTGGCCGGTGTACGGGCTCTTGCGCAGCTTCTCGGCGAAGGCGACCACGGCCGCGCCGAACTGGAACCCCGCCGAGGCCTGGTGGAGCTCCTCGCGCACGTTCGCCGTCGCCATCGAGAAGATCTGCTCCTCGGCCTCCTGACCCTCGGGGCTCTTCGCGCGCACGCGGACGTGCGCGAGGACTCTCGACGGCCCCTGCGCCAGCGTGACCTCGTAGAAGGCGGTCACCGAGTGACCGGCGCCGATCTCGCCAGCGTCGACGGCGTCGTTGCGGAAGTCCTCGTCGGCGATGTCGCGGTTCTCATAGCCCACGAGGCGGTAGGAGGAGACGGCCTCGGGGTTGAACTCGACCTGGATCTTGACGTCCTTGGCGATGACCTCGAGGGTGCCGTCGGCCTGCTCGCCGAAGACCTTTCGGGCCTCGTCGACGGAGTCGATGTAGTAGTAGTTGCCGTTGCCCTTGTTGGAGAGCTGCTCCATGAGGGTGTCTTTGTAATTGCCCATGCCGAAGCCGATGGTCGAGAGCGTCACGCCCTCGTCCACGTATGCCTTGATCTGGTTGAGGATCTGGCTGTGGGAGGACGGCCCGATGTTGGCGTCCCCGTCGCTCATCACCAGCACCCTGGACACGTGGCCGGGCTTCGTCGTCGCGATGGCCTGCTTGTAGGCGAGCTCCATGCCCGAGCTCATCGCCGTCCCGCCGCCCGAGCGCAGGTCGTCGATCGCCTTCTTGATCCTGGCCTTGTTGCCCTCGGTCGCGGGCGTGTCGGCGAGGACCAGGCGGTTGGAGCCGGCGTAGGTCACCAGCGCCACCGAGTCCTTGGCGCCGAGGCGATCCGTGAGGATCTTCAGTGAGCTCTTTGCGAGGCCGAGCTTGTCGGGGCGGTTCATGGAGCCGGAGACGTCGACGAGGAACGTCAGGTGGACCGGCTTGCGGTCGGCCGGCGCGAGCTTCTTGCCCTGGACGCCCACGCGCAGGAGGTACGCGTCCTTCTTGGGTGAGAAGGGGCTGGGTGCGGCCTCGAGGTGGACGCCGAAGGCGCCGGCGTCGGGGGAGGGGTAGTCGTAGCCGAAGTAGTTGACGAACTCCTCCACGCGCACCGAAGAGGCGGGGACGTTGACGCCCTCGTTGAGCTTGCGGCGCGTGACCGTGTACGAGCCCGTGTCCACGTCCACAGAGAACGTCGAGAACTTGTCCTTGGCCGTCGACGTCATCGGGTTCACCCCGTGGTCCGTGTACTGCTCCGCGTCGGTGTTCGAGGTCGATGGGGCGATCACGGGCTTGGGCTCGGGGGCGCGGGGCGCGACGCGCGAGCGGTCGACCGAGCCCGACACGTCTCGCCTGGCGCCGAGCTTCGCCTTCTTCCCGAGCGATGCCGAGCCGTAGCCCATGCTCCCGCCCTTGCCACCCGTGGTGACCTTGCCGAGACCGCCGATGCGACCGTAGCCCTCGCCGCCGCCGCCGCTGCCGCTGCCGCGCAGGCCCATGCTGCCGATCCCTCCACCTATGACGAGGGCGTCGCCCTCACCGCTCATCGCGACGTTCATTTTCTTGTCGAAGGCGCTCGCCGTGTTCCCCGTATCCTTCGCGCCGAGCGCCTTGAGCAGGCCGCTCTTCTCGGCGACCTCGCGCTCGAGCTCGGGCGACCTGTCCTCATCGGGCGCCTCGTGCTCTTCGGGCGGCTCGATGGACGCGGGGCCCAGAGGGATGCTCCTGTCCACCTTCTGCTGCTCGACGCTGGCGACCTTGTCCGTGGGCGCGGCGGCCTCCTGCTCGGGGGTCGCCTCACACGCGACGACGAGGCCGAGCGCGGCGGTGATCAAGAGCGTGGTTCCCTGGCGTGACTTCATCTCGTGCTCCTCATGTTCTCGGGCTCATGCGTCCAGTGTGGGCGTACGTGGCCCACACGGCGCGTGTCCCGCGGCGTATCTTCGTGACATGGTGTTCATGCTCACCATGATAGAGCATGTCGCCGCGATGAAGTTCCAACTTTTTTCGCCCGCGTGCGTGTCGGACCTACGAGCGCAGCCCCCAGTGAGGAGACGGAGCCCATGAAGAAGTTCGCCGTGGCGTTGGTCGTGTTGGTGTGTGTGTTGGGCGCGATCTACGCGTCGGGTTGGGCGCCCAGGAGGATGGCGTCCCCGTCCGACAGGCTCGTCGGCCAGTGGGTCGAGACCGACGCCGGGGGCTTGCCCCAGCGCGACCTCGGCGCGCGCTGGTTCTTCGCGCCGCCCGCCGCCGACGGCGCCGGCACGCTCGTGGTGAGCAAGGGCGGCGTCGAGGAGAGGGGCACCTGGCGTGTCCTCGAGGACCGCGCCGCCAAGGACCAGGTCAAGCTCGAGCTCACGCGCCCCACCGGCAAGGCCGTCTGGGTGATCACCGTCGACGCCCCCGGGAACAAGGCCACGATCGCCGCCGAGGCGCTCATCGTGAAGCTGACCGTCTCACAGCTCGCCTACGTCGACGCCACCACCAGCCCCTCGGTCTGGTCGATCGGCGAGCTCCAGTCTCGGCTGAGGCGCTTCGCCGGGGCGATCTGAGGGCCGCCCGTGAGGTCGGCGCACCTACAGAGCGCTCTGGGTCGCGG
>CAJXPN010000104.1 GCA_913058025.1 uncultured Myxococcales bacterium
ATCTTCGTGGGTCGTCCGATCAGCGACAAGCCGCCGGGGACGGGCGAGTGCTCGACGCGCAGGATGCCGTCGAGCTTGACCTCGATGCCCGACTCCTCGAGCGTCTCGCGGCGCGCGGCGTCGGCGAACGTCTCGCCGTGTTCGACGCGCCCCGCCGGCAGGTACCAGCGCTCGCCTCGTGAGGCCTCGCGCACGACGAGGTAGCGCCGCCCGAGCTGGACGACGACCAGGGAGAAACAAAACGTGGGGATGGGCTCTCGACGTGACAACGCGTTGCTCCGAACAGCACCAGGGGGAGATATGCGATGGGTCGCGCCTGATTATACAAACATCCACACGGCCGTCACGCCTTCGAACCCCGGATCTTTTCGACCACGCGGCTGAAGCGGATCATGCGCTCACGCGCGCCGTGCTCGAGCACGTCGCCGGAGCCGATCACGAGCGAGCCCTTCTTGCTCCTCGTGAGCGCGGTGTAGAGCACCTCGCGCGTGAGCAGCGGGATCGGCTCCGGCGGGAGCACCAGCGCGACGCGCTCGTACTCCGAGCCCTGGCTCTTGTGCACCGTCATCGCGAAGCAGGGCTCCAGGCGAGCGCGCATCCCCGGCCCGAGCTCGAACGCCTCGAACGACCCGCCCGAGCGCGCGAAGACGGCCATCGACGAGACCGCGGGGCCACGGCGCACCGGAAAGACCACGCCCTGGTCGCCGTTGAAGAGCTCGCGCTCGTAGTCGTTGCGCAGCATCATCACGGGCACGCCAGGCAGGAAGACCTCCGAGGAGCGCGCGCTCTGCGCCGCGCGCACGCGCGCCAGGAACATCTCGTTGATCGCGCCCGTGCCCGTGGCGAAGACGCGCGTCAGGCAGAGGATCTTGGCGCGCGCGAGCGCGGCGAAGACCTCCCCGATGTACGCGCGCTCATCCTCGTCGAACGCCTTCCCGTCCCATGAAGACAGGACCCTCTTGGCGATCCCCTCGAACCCACCGGGAGGATCGAGCGCGGCGCCGATCCAGGCGTCCGCGAAGCTCTTCAGCCGCGCGCGGACGATGTTCGGGTCGGGCGAGCTGAGGTCGAGCGCGTGCAGCTCGACGCCGCGCCACGTGACCTCGTCGAGCGTGTCTCGGGGCTCGACGCCGCCCTCCCCCACCAGCCCGTCCGCGTCGCCCACGCCAAGGCGCCGCGCCACGCCCAGGATGCGCGCGCCGTCCGGATCGTCGGCGCTCATGCGGTGGCTGCGCGTCAGGCGGATCGCGTGCGACGCGAGCAACCCGACGCCGGGCGCCGCCTCCGGCAGGTCCCCGGTCACGAGCTCGCGCCACGGCCCATCGACGGACGGGCGCTCCGGTGTCATGTCGCGCAGCAGCGCCCCGGCCTCCACCGACGGGAGCTGGTCGGCGTCCCCCAGGAACACGAGGTGGGTGTCCGGCCGCATCGCGCGCAGCAACCGGTCCATCAGGAAGAGGTCGATCATCGACGACTCGTCCACCACGACCACGCGCGCGCTCAGGCGGTTGTACTCGTGGTGGAGGAAGCTGCCTCCGCGCGCGGAGTACCCCAGCAGCCGGTGCAGCGTCTGCGGGGAGGACATCTCGCTGGCGAGCAGCAGGTCGTGGTCATCCTGGTTCACACCAAGCGCCGAGAGCTGCGAGCCGATCGACTCCTGCATCCGGTTGGCGGCCTTGCCCGTGGGCGCCGCGAGCGCGATCGCGTCGGGCGGCACGCCCAGCCGCACCAGCAGCCGCAAGAGCGACACGATGACCGAGGTCTTGCCGGTCCCCGGGCCTCCCACCACGAGCGCGAGCGGTGAGGACGCAGCCAGCAGGATCGCGGCCTGCTGCTCACCCGTGAGCGTGACGGGCGAGGACGCGACGACCTGCCCGAGCGCGCCGCGGAGCGCGGCGAGCTGGGCGTCGGGTGAGGCCTCCGGGTCGAGGACGCCGGGGACCTGCTCGGTCAGCCGCCGGGAGAGCGCCTCCACGAGCTCCTCTTCGTAGTGGAGCATGCGCTGGTGGTAGATCGCGTCGTCCTCGACGATCAACGGCTTGTAATCACCCGGCGCTCCCACCAGCGCGTCGAGCTTACCCGCCGCGAGCAGCGCGCGCGCGTCGCGGGCGAGCCGCTCGGACGACCAGACCTCGCCCGCATCTCGCGGCGCGATCTGTGAGATGACGCGCCCGAGCTCGTCGTCTCCGAGCGGCAGGCAGGTCGATCCGCGGCGCAGGTTCACCAGCGTCGCGATGACGAGCGCGGCCGTCGCGCGGCGCTCGTCGACCTCGAGCCCGCGCTGGAGCGCCACGAGCTCCCAGGCCAGGAAGAACAGGTCCTCGTCGAGCTCGGGGGACGCGTTCGGGCCGATCAGCTCGAGCAGCGCACGCTCGCCGGCGTCGGGGAGCTCCTGAGGCGCGGGGTGCGCGCCCGCGAACTCGGGGCGCGCGCTCACCGCGCCGAACGGCGTGAACCTGTGGTTCCAGCTCATCGCGACCCTCCCCAACCATGACCCATCAGCTCGTCGTGCACCGCGCGCACCTGCGCCCAGGTCGGCCGGTGCCAGTACCACCCGTGGTCGCCGTCCTCACTGATCCCGCGCAGGAAGCCGTAGACCGCGCCGCCGAAGCGCTGCTCGTAGGTCTCCTCGTCCGAGATCTCGAGCAGCTTGCACAGCGCGAGCGCGTACAGCTCGGCCTGGCGCGCGTAGTTCGCCTCGAAGTGGAGCCCGAGCGTGGCCTCGTCGTAGCGGTCGAGGATGTCGGACTTCCAGTCGAGGAAGTACACCCTCCCCCACTGCTCGAATACGTAGTCGATGTAACCCTTTACGAACCCACGACCGATCTCGAGCGGGGCGTTCAGCTCCTCACCCAGCGCGGGGTGGTCGCGCTCGGGGATCGGGTACAGGAACTCCATCTCGCGCACGTTGGGTACGCACAGACCCACGCCATACGCGACGCCGTCCTCGCCGAGCGGCACGGTCCCCGTGAGCGCGCGGTGCACGATGCGCTGGCTGAGCGTGAGGTACTCCGGGCCGAAGCCGTGCTCGAGCATCGCGCGCTCGAAGAGCTCGACGACCGACGCGTCCTCGGCCCATTGCTCGAAGTCCGAGTGCCTCGTCAGGCTGGCGTAGTCGAGCCGCTCGAGCAGGATGTGCAGGAACTGACCCGTGCGCACGCCGCCCGGGAGCTCGTCGGTGCTGATCGTGGCCTCGAGCGTGCCGACCTCGTCGTCGGCGATGAGCATGCTGTCGAGCGCCGCGTCGACCTGGGCGTAACCGCCCGCGCGCCGCTTCAGCGACGTGTACGACTCGACCCTGAGCGCGCGGGCGCGCTCGGAGCGCCAGACGCTCTCCTCGGGAGAGTCCTCGAGCAACCGCGCCCGCGGTGACCACGCCGCCACCACGTCCGGGTTCGCCTCGACCGGGCGCGCACGCGGCGGCGCGCCGAAGTACGGGATCTCCTGGAGCTCGAACAGCCCCCGCTTCTCCTCGCCCGCCATCACGTCGCCCCAGACCTCGTCCAGCCGGCGGTTGATCGCGTTGTACGAGCGCGACGCGATGTACTTGCAGATCGGCGTCCCGTTCACGCACGGCACCAGCGGCAGGTACACGCGCGCCTTGGCCCGCGTGAGCGCCACGTACAGCAGCCGCTCGTCCTCCTGCTTCGACTCGTCCTCCACGCGCGCGTGCAGCTTCGGCCTGATCTTGCGCTCGGGCTTGAGGATGTGCAGCGCCCTCACCCTCTCACCGGCCCGGTTGTCGTAGTGGAACGGCCAGTACTCACCAGAGAACCCGCCGAACGCGTACAGGAACACGACCGGCGCCTCGAGCCCCTTGGACTTGTGCATCGTCATGATCTGGACGGCGTCCCGGTCGGCCTCGGCGCGACGCGCCGCGCCGTCCTCGGACAACGGGCGCCGCTTCTTCTGGATGAACGCCTGCGTCCGCGCCACGAGCTCCGGGAAGTCCACGCGCCCCAGCCTCGCCTCCTCGAGCAGCACCTCGAAGAGCTGGAGGTAGTTCGTGAGCGCGCGCTCGTCCTCACCGGCGAAGACCTCCCGGCGCACGATGCCCGACCCGCGCAGCACGCTCGCGAAGAGCTGCTCGTAGCGCTGCTGGCGCGCCAACCCCGACCACGTGAGCAGCGAGCGGTAGAGCGGGTGACCCTCCCCCACGTCCCTGCACCCCACGAGCTCGTCGAGCGGTACCCCGAAGAACGGCGTCGCCCACGCCTTGAGCCTGCGGCTGCGCTCGTGCGGCCGCTCGATCGCGCTCAACAGCTCGAGCACCGACCTCGCCTCCTTCGTGCTGAACAGGTCCTCCTCTCGGTGGATCACGTACGGGATGTCCAGCGCGCGAAGGTGCTCCTCCAGGCGCGCCGCGTCCGAGTGCGTGCGCGTGAGCACGTAGATATCCTTGGCGCCGACCGCCTCCTCGGCGCCGGCCTTTCCGAACCGGATCGCGCCCGGGCCGCCGTCCAGGATCGAGCGGATCTCGGACGCGACCCACCTCCCGTAACACGCGTAGACGTCTGTGGTTTTGACCGACGTGGCGTTCTCGCCGTCGCGCCGCTTCATCGCGCCGATGACGATCGGCGCGAGCTCGCCGCCGTCGGCGCCCAGCGTCATCAGGTCCTCGTCCCCGGCGCGCACCGGGTGGTCGTAGCGGATGTCCTTGCTCGAGAAGAACGGCACGTCGCGGCTCTGATCGAGCAGCGCGTTGTACGCGTCGATGAGCCGGGGCGTGGAGCGCCAGTTCTGCGTGAGCTGGACGCGCGCGCACGGCGCGCCGCCATCCGCCGCGCGCGCCTCGAGCGCGCGGCACGCGTCGATGTAGGTGTACACGTCGGCGTTGCGGAACCCGTAGATCGCCTGCTTGGGGTCGCCGATGACCACCACGCCGCCGTCGTCTCGCTCCACGAACAGCCGCTCGAAGATGTCCCACTGGACCTCGTCGGTGTCCTGGAACTCGTCGATGAGCGCCCAGCGGTGGCGCCGCCGCAGCGCCTGCGTGAGCCGCGGGCCGCTGGGCCCCGAGAGCGCGTCCCGCACGAGCGTGAGCATGTCGTCGTAGGTGTAGGCCGCCTGGCGGTCCTTCTCGAGCTCGAGCGCCTCGCTCATCAGCGGCAGGAAGCGCTGCGCGATCGCGGGCTTGAAGCGCGTGAGCCTCGCGACCAACTTGATGAAGCGCTCGTGCCGCGGCGTGCTCCGATCCACGTTGTGCAGCGAGTGCTTCAGGTCCACGACCTCCTTGTCGATCCTCATCAGGAACCGCGCCACGCTCTTGTGCTTGACCCAGTCACGCTGCGCCGCCCTGAACGCCCGCTCACGCGACTCGCACCGGCGCTTGTACAGCTCCCTGTACGTCTCCCAGAAGTTGTCCCCGAACTCGTCGAGCCCCTCCTGGAGCGCGTCGCCCCTGTAGATCGGCCAGATCTCGGCGCGCGAGGCCATCGCGCGCATCAGCAGGTCGCGCAGGTCGTCCACGCCCCCGACCTCGAGCCACGCCTCCAGCCACACGCGCGTCTCGTCACGGCACGAGAGCGTGCGACGCATCGCCTCGGTGAACGCGCGCTCGAACAGCGGCCCGATCTCGGCGTGGTGCTGCTCGAACGCGCGACCGCTCGCGAACGCGTACTCCGTGAGCACGCGCTGGCAGAACCCGTGGATCGTGTAGATCGGCGCGACGTCGAACGCGAACAACGCGCGCTCGAGCTTGCGCCGCTGCGCGTCGTCGATCTCCCAACCCACCTCTCCCTCTCCTCGCACCGCGTCACCCCCGCGCGACGCCGCCGCCACCACCGAGCTCAGCAGCTTGCGCACGCGCGCGCGCAGCTCCGCGGTCGCCTTCTCCGTGAACGTCACCACGAGGATGTTCTCCAGCTCGACGTCCTCGTGCCTCAGCAAGAGCTCCACCACGAGGTGCTCCAGCGTGTACGTCTTCCCCGTGCCCGCGCTCGCCTCTATGATCCCGTTCCCCAACATCGGGAGCGCATCGAGGACATCTGGTTTCTTATAGAATGCAGTCACTTGCGGCCCCCTCGCCCCATGATCGAGTCGAAGTACAGGCCGTAGCGGCGGTCGATGATCTGGCGCGCGTCGTCGGGAGGGTCGAACCGAGAGGCGTCACGCACGGGGCCGATGTCCGACGAGGTCACCTCCCACGTCGACGCGCGCTGCCGCGAGATCACCGCCTCCAGATCGTCCCCCCGCTCCACGTGGTTGAAGACCGCCTCGATCGGCAGGTAGTACGAGTGCACCTTCGTGAGCATGTCGTGCAGCACGTCGTGCAGGTACCCGCGCGCGTCCTCGCCGCGAACGGGCTCGAACTTGCGCACGCAGTGTTTGTGCTTGAACCGCGACGCCTCCTCGACCGGGTCGATGTAGACCTGCCACGGAAGCGACGTGTTCAGATCCCCTCGCGCCGACAACACGATCATGTCGAGGAACCCGCGCATGAAGTGCTTGCGTGAGAGCTTCCACACCGACTCCGTCAGGTGCGGAACGATCGTCGCCGACGCGTCCCGCACGAGCGCCTCCGTCCGGCCCGTGAGCTCCACGCGCGCCGGCGGCGCGCCCGGCGTCAGCGGGACCTCGAGCACCAGCGGGTCCATCGGCACGTCGACGTGCTCGTGCTCGGCCGCCGACCCGAAGCGCAACACCTCGAGCCGCGGCGAGCGCCCGAGGCCGAGCAACGGCAGGTTCTCCTGCCACTGCTCGAGCGCGCGGATGTAGCGCTGGCGCGCGGCCCGGTAGAACGGCCCCGTCGGCAACAGCCCTCGCAGCTCGAACCAGCGCGCTCGCGCGTCGTAGATCTCCCCAAACTCGAGCGGGCGCCCCACCTCGTGCTCGCGCCGCAGCTTCTCGAAGAACACGTCCCGCAGCAGCGCCGAGCGCGCCACCGCGCTCGGCTCGAACAGCTCGCTCTCCTCGAACAGCCCCGCGTCGCCCTCCTCCTCGAACCGCAGCAGGAACCGCGACGACCCCTGGAGCGGACACTCGAGGAAGTTCCTCAGGTCCCACGTCGACACGCGCAGCGTCGCCCGCGCGTCCACGTCCTGAGGCTCCGGCGGCTCCACCACACCCAGCCTCGGGCGCAGATGCTCCCAGACGCCAGGGGCCGCGTGCGCGCGCAGCTCCTCGATCCGCGGCATCGGCCCGACGTCGCAGTGAGACTCGAGGTCGTCACGCAGCGCCCTCGACTTCGCCTCCAGCTCGGCCTCCGGCTGGTGCGCCGGCGTGAGCGCCCCGCCCGGCTCTATCGACTCCAGCCCCTCGTAGGTGTCCGGGAAGTAACGCGGATCGAACCTCCTCAGCTCATGCCGCTCGAGCAGCGCCGCCGTCGCCCTCTCGGACCCCTCGCCCTCGCCGGGCTCGCCCGAATAGTCCCTCTCGATCGCGTACAGCAGCTCGGCCACCGGCGCCGCCGGCGCCACGTCCTCGCCCGTGCGCGGATCCTTGCTCACGTACGTCGCGTAGAACGCGCGGCGCGCGCACAGGAACGCCTCCAGGAACGCGCCCTTCTGCCGCTCGCGCGGCGACACGTCCGTGAGCTGCCTGGGCTTGAGGAGCTGGGAGCCCGACAGGTCCGTCGCCTGGCGAAGATCGTGCGGGCGACGGCGCTCCTTCTCCGGGAAGCGACCCTCGCCCATCCCCGCCACGAAGATCACCTTGAAGGGGAGCGGGCGCCTGGGCACCAGCGCGCCCACGAACACGCCGTCGATGAGCGACTGACCGCGGCGGATCTCGAGCTCGCCGAGCGCGTCGCGCGCGGCCTCGTGCGCCACGCGGTAGCTGATCTTCTCGTCGGAGAGCGTCAGGTCCGCGAGCGCCGCGAGCGCCTCGCGGCACTCCTGGAGGTGGAGCTCGTCCTCGGGCGCGACCACCACCAGGTACGTCGACACCAGCCAGCACATGTAACGCGACCACTCGGCCATCGTCATCTTCGCGCCGCGGCAGAACCTCGCGTCCGCGATCAGCGCGCGCGCCATCAGCACGAGCCTCGACGCCGCGGAGCCGTCGCCCTGACCGTACTCGAGCGGCAGGTACTGGAACCCGCCGTGCTCGAACGGCCGCCGCTCACCGGCCATTCGCCCCGTCATGAACGCGCCCAACGCCAGGCGCTTGAGCCCCTGGTCCCAGTGGAACAGGTCGCCCTCGATGTACGTGTCGGCGTGGTCGCGGCGGTCGGCGCCGTGCAGGATGCGCAGCTCGTCGCACCACTCGATCCACGCCGCCGTGTCCAGGTCCGGGAACCTCCCCGCCACGTTCGGGTGCGTGAGCAGCCGCAACAGCGCGCGCCGCTCGAACTGCCCGAACGGCAGCTCGAGCAACAGCTCCACGGCCTCCAGCGAGCGGCTGTGCGCCATCGCCGGCATGTCGACCATGTTGTACGGGAGCTCGCGCGTCTCCTGGAACACCGCGCGAACGTGCGTCTGGTAGACCTCGCGCTCGGACGGGTTCACCAACACAGCGAAGTCGTGGAAGCGCAGCTCCTCCACGCTCGGGTCCTCCTCGCGCTCCCAGCGGTTACGGACGATGATCTCCCAGATCTCGTTGGCGATCGTCTCGACCTCGCGCTGCACGCTCGGGCAGCCCAGCACGCGCAGCGTCCGGTCGCGGCCGACCTGCTCGAGCCAGTCGCGCCGCCCCTCGGGGCGCTCGAACGTGAGCACGTCGTGCTGGAGCGCGTCGAGCAGCGCCTCGGGCTCGTCCCCCACGTCGAACAGCTCCTCCGTGTTCACCCCGGGCAGCTCCTCGAGCGCCCTCAGCTGCTGCGCCTTCTCCCAGCCCCACAACCTCAGCGGCAGCGGCGCGCGCTCGCCGCGCCAGAAGCTGTCGTCTCCGGCGTACTCGACGTGACCCCCCATCACGCCCTCGCTCGAGAGCACCTCCTCCTCTTCCTCCACGCGACCGAACTTCATGTCCGCCCACACCTCGGCGCACGGGTTCAGCACGTACATGTACATCAGCATCTTCCTGCCGATCGCCTCGAGCGTGGCGTACGTCGACTCGCCCACGTGCCCCGCGCCGAACATGTGCGCCATCAACGGCAACGAGACCTCCCCTGCCTCGATCATCCCCGCGACCTCGTGCGGCAGCACGAACCTCGCGTCGCGCGCCGCCGCGATCTGAGCCGCGAGCCCACCC
>CAJXPN010000105.1 GCA_913058025.1 uncultured Myxococcales bacterium
AGAGACAGGTGGAGCCCCGCGAGCGTGGCGAGCGCGGCGGCGTCCGAGGAGGGCGCGCGCGCGAGCTCCGAGGGGGTCGGCGAGAAGGTCTCGTTCACAGCGAAGAGGTCCCCGCGGTGGCGCAAGTGGGCGAGCCGATGCTCGCCCAGGCGGATGGTGAGCGAGGAGATACAGATCCGGGCGAGCGCGCGCGGATTGCGCGTGAGCAGCGAGGCCGCGAGGGTGGCGGTGACCGCGGCGCAAGCGCATGTGTTCGCGAGATCCTCAGGGCCGCCGCGCATGGCGGTGAGCGCGCGCATGGTCGTGGGGTCTCGGTCTGTGAGCGTGACCAGCGCCTGTGCGATGTGCTTGAGCCCGCGTATGTCGCCGCTGTGCCCGCCGCCGATCGCTGCATGGAGTCGACGTAGGGAGACGATCGCGCTCGAGAAGACGCGCGCGGCCTGATCTTCGATGTTCGCCTCATCGCCAGGGTCACCGGGCAGCGCGGCCGGGTCGACGCGCCGCAGCGTGATGTGCGGGGAGATGTTCTTCCTGATGGCGCGCGTCGACGCGTCGGCGCGCGGGGTGTTGATGTGGCGTAACAACACCGTGAGCCCCTCGACGCGGACCCCTTGGGACACGCGGAGCGCGTTGACGCCGACGGCGCTCAGTGACGCTGCGAGTTCGCGCGCTTCGTCGTAGGTGCTCCGGGCAGCCTTGAGAGGCTGGCCCGAGATGAAGACGCCCCCATCGACGAACAGGAGCGAGAAGACGCCGTCTTCGTGGTCGAACAGGTTCGAGAGCCCGCGCATGGTCGCCTCCAGGCCGATCTGCACCGCCTGAGCATGGAGCCGATGGGAGGACGCGAGCGCGAACAGTCGAGAGAGGGACAGCACGAGGTCTTCTCTGGCGCGCTCCCGTTGTTCACGTGCCGAGGTTGTGGGCGTCGAGTTCATTGTTCGGTGCCGCGGTGCTGGAGTCGAACGAGCGTGGCTTGAGCGGCGTCCCGGAGCGGCCTCGGGTTCCAGGGGCGTCGTTTGGTCGCGCCCTTGAGGGCGTCGAGTACCTCGGGGGTGAGAGGTGTGTCCGAGAGGATCTCCGCGGCGAGCACGCGCGTGGTGGAGCGAGGGCCCTTCGAGAAGCCCCTGCCATGTTCGCGTAAGAGGTTCAGGACGATCTGTTGGCCTCGGACGGGGTCTGCGTCTCGAATGAGCATGAGGATGAGGCGGCGCTCCGTGTAGGGGAGCGAGTGAAAGTCTGGAGCGTTGAGGCGCGAGTGGAGGAAGGTGGTGAGGCCCACAACGCCGTGGCTCCTGGCGATCTCGAGCGCGCGTATACGGAGCCCGGGCGATGCGTGCGGTGAGGCCAGCGTCGAGACGGAGTATGCGACGCCCGGAGCGCGTCGGCTCGCGCGGTGTTCGAGCATGCTCATGCGCACGCCGAGGTCGGCGTGTCGGTCGACGTGGGCCGTTGCTCGCCAGCCCGTGTCCGTGTCCAGGGCGATGAAGATCTTGATGAGGAGTTCGCAGTACGCCGCCGGCATCGTGGCGAACAGTGCGCCGACGAGCTCCTCATTGTCGCCCGCGTGCTCGCTCAAGTAGGCGTAGAAGATCTGGATGAGGGGCTTGATTCCGATGCTCTCAGCGAATGCGGCGGCCGCCGCCTCGACGTGTTCGGAGCTTGCGTAGGAGGTGAGGCTCTTGAGCTTGCGCAGCGATCGGTTTGCGAGGATCGCGTCGCGGTGTTCGGGGTCGTTCGCGGCGTCCGTGACCTGAGCGAAGAAGGCCGCGAGCGATGCCCTGGTGAAGATGCTTCGAGTCAGCGTTGCGCGTTTGCCCTCGTTGCCCAGTCGTACGCAAAGGTTGTCGTACAGGGTGAGGAGGGTCAGGGGGGAAGAGGCGTGGACGTGGTGCGTGACGAGGCAGGACAGCCTGGCCCCGAACGGCTCGATGTCGTCTGCGGCGTCGGCCTCGACCAGAGCTTCAGCGAGGACGTATGGGAGCTTGTACGACCAGTCGTCGCGTTGGTCGAGGCGCGCCTTTGCGAGGCGCTCGAGCGAGCGCAGCGGGATGATTCGATGGTCGCCGTCGTCGTCTGTGTACGAGTGTCCCGCGAAGGCGCCGCGACCCAGCGCGAGGCTCGTGTGCGCGCTCGAGCCGAGCTCGAGTGGAGATCTCGACGACACCTCGAGCGATCGAGTGTTCGGCGACGCAGTCACGCGTGAAGGCTTCTCGTTCATCGAGGTCATCGAGAGGGGACGTCGGTGTGAGCCTCGGTGATACGTGAGGGAGCGCGCGCTCCCAGAGGGCCGTGGCGAGGTCGTCTTCCAGGGACAGGTCGACTGCGGGATCGATTGCGAGGACGTCGAGGAGCTCGCGGAGTTCATCGAAGCTCAAGCCAGGCGCGAGCGTGAGCCCACGGATGCCCGAGGAGTAGAGGTTGTAGGGGATTGCGTCGAGGGGCGCCCCGGGCTCCCAGACCGTGTGCTTGGAGATATCGATGGAGTAAGGCAGCACGCGCAGTTCGATTGCCTTTGGCGAGAAGAAGAGCGCCGAGGCGATGAGGTCGTGCGCGGTCTTGATCTGGGCGATCGCCCCCTCGTGTGCGCGTGAAGTCCGTCGCATGAGGTCGATCGCCTGCTCGATGTTTCGAAAGGCCTCGGCGAACGTGGCGGCGATCTCGGAGGACGCGTCGAGTGGCTCGAGGGCATCGCGCAGGTTCTGCTTCGGCGCGGCGTCCTCGTCGAGTGGCTCCGGTCGCGAGAGGTCGTGGCCGTCGGCGTCGAGTTCGCGTAACGCCTCGAGCATCACGGCCGCCGAGGGGTGGCGTTTGGAGGGGTTGAACGAGAGCGCGCGGTCGATGATCGCCGTGAGCGGTTCGGGCAGCGCGGGGATCACGTGTGCGATAGACTCGGGCGGCGTGGTGGCCGCCTCGAGGATGGACTCCTCGGCGTTGCGGCCTCTGCGCAAGGGGTCACCCGTGAGCATCTTGTACATGGTCGCGCCGAGCGAGAAGATGTCGGTCTTTTCGTCGATGAGGTCGAGGCGCCCGCGGGCCTGCTCGGGCGCCATGTACGAGGGGGTGCCGAGCACGGACCCCTGCTGCGTGAGGTTCTCGTCGCTCATTTTCATTCGGGCCACGCCGAAGTCGAGCAGCTTGATGCCGAACGAGCGCGTCACGAAGATGTTGTCGGGCTTGAGGTCGCGGTGGACGACGTCGATGGAGTGAATGGCCGAGAGCGCGGACAGGATCTGCGCGGTGAAGTCGAGGCAACGAGGGACGTCGAGCTTGCCACCAGCGTTGTGTATGAAGACGTTCAGGCTCACGCCATCGAGCAGCTCCATCACCAGGAACACGTCGCCTTCGGAGCTCCTTGCGTACTCCGTGATGTCCAGGATGTTCGGGTGCTCGAGCCGCCTGGAGATGCCCGCCTCTCGCTCCATGCGCGCGAGCTGCCTGGACGAGCCGGACAGCTCGCTGTGTAGGATCTTGACGGCGACCCGTGCGTCGTCTTCGAGCGAGCGGGCTCTGAATACGGACGCGGCGCCGCCCATCCCGAGCAGCTTCTCGAGCTCGAACCTGTCATCCAGGGTCGTGCCGATGCGTGCCTTCGCCTGATCCAGGTTGTGTTGGATGTGCACCGTCGGATCTCTTCTGAAGCCCATGAGGGCCGCGTACATTCTGAGGGGGTCGGTCGAGTGTGTCAGCGCGCGTATTTCTCGTCCATTTGGCGCGCGCCAAGATACTTCTCGGTGCTCCAGATCTCCCCGGATGACAGGGCTGCGCCTCGAACAGCGCGTTCTGGCGACCCATGCAGGGCTGCTGGATGGCGCGCTTCATCGGACGATAGACCAACGCGAGGCGACCCCGACGCGCCACTCCTGGGAGGGTCGCGTCGAGGTCTTCGGCTCACGTCGTGCTGTCCGCGCGTGAACTCAGGACCGCTGGGCCTCGATCTCGCGGAGCAGCGCGTCGGTGTACTGCTCGGTGTTCGAGGAGCCGCCGAGGTCGCCGGTCAGGTGCTCGCCCTTGCCGAGGACGGAGCGGATCGAGGCGCGCATGAGGTTGGCCTCGTCGGCGTGGCCGACGTGCTCGACCATCATCGCCGCGGCGAGCATGAGCGCGGTGGGGTTGGCGATGCCGCGGCCGGCGATGTCGGGGGCGGTGCCGTGGACGGCCTCGAACATCGAGGCGTCGTGGCCGATGTTGGCGCCCGGCGTCAGCCCGAGGCCGCCGATCAGCCCCGCGGCGAGGTCGGAGAGGATGTCGCCGAACAGGTTCATCGTCACGATGACGTCGAACATCTCCGGGTTCATGACCATGCGCATGCAGGTCGCGTCCACGATCATGTCCGTGAACTCGATCTGGGGGTACTTCTGGGCGATCTCACGGCCGACCGAGAGGAACAGGCCGTTGGTCTCCTTGAGGATGTTCGCCTTGTGGACGAGCGTGACCTTCTTACGGCCGGCCTTGATGGCGTACTCGAAGGCGTGCTCGATGATGCGCTCGGAGCCGAAGCGCGTGATCAGCATGATCGACTCGGCGGCCGACCAGTTCGGCGGGATGCGGTGCTCGATGCCCGCGTAGATCCCCTCGGTGTTCTCGCGCACGATCACCATGTCGACGTCCTCGTAGCGCGACTTCAGCCCGGGGACCGAGAGCGCCGGGCGCACGTTCGCGTACATGTCGAAGTGCTTGCGGATCGCGACGTTGACGGACCTGAAGCCGGCGCCCACGGGTGTCTCGAGCGGCCCCTTGAGCGCGACCTTGGTGCGCGCCATCGACGCGAGCGTCTCCGAGGGCAGCGGCGTCCCGTGGTCGCGGTTCGCGCCCGAGCCTGCCGGGACCTCCTCCCAATCGAACTCGACGCCCACGGCGTCGATCACGCGCAGCGTCGCCGCCACGATCTCGGGTCCAATACCATCTCCGCGAATCAGCGTGGCCTTCTGGGTCATGATGGGTCTCTTCTTCCTGGAATTTTTCGTTGTTTGCGCTGCGCCTCGCGCCAAAGTTGGCGATCGACGAGGCGACCATAGTAAAGGTATATCCGGCCGGTCAAGGTGGCCGATCGCGCGCCGCCCGGACCTCCTCCTCGCGTGCGGTGTCACCACCTCGGGCGAGCGATGAGGCTCCCAACCCCAAACCCGATGCGAGCAGGTCGAATCCCATGGATCAGGCACACATCGAGGCGCTCGAGGCCTCGGACAAGAAGATCCGCGCGCGGCTCATCGCCTCGTTGGTGGTCTTCGCGATCTTTCTGGCGCTCAACGTCGCCGCAGCGCTCACGCACAAGCTGAGCGAGTGGGGCGTCGTCCTGCTCGTCGCGCTGATCACGGCGATCGTGCTCCTCCCCCGTGATCCCGTCCCCGCTGGCGTCTCGTTCGACGAGTCCCCCGAGGGCCGCCAATGGCTCGAACGCACCGTCCGCGCGCGCATCTACCTTGGCTACACCCGCGCCGCGATGTTCATCCTCTCGTTGGCGGTCCTGTTCGGGCTGCCGAAGGTGGTCGGCTGATGAAACCCCACGTCCTCGCGCTCTCGCTTCTCGCCTCGCTCGCGCTGTCGGCGTGCGCCACGGGCCCCACGCCTGGCACGCAGGCCTGCTACGAGCCCGTCCCGAACTGCGGCTCGGACCCGAACCAGCGCCTGCTCACGTACTGCGTCTCTCCCGGCGCGGCGATCTACGCCGCGCGCGCCCAGCGCGTGCGCGACCAGCTCGCGCGCGGCGCCATGGTCGCCCCGGTCGACTTCCCGCTGCCCATCGGCGACTCGCCCGTGCGCGGCCCCGAGGACGCCTCGGTCACCATCGTGGTGTTCTCCGACCTCGAGTGCCCCTTCTGCGCCACGGCCCACGCGAACGTCGAGGCGCTGCGCACGCTGCGCCCCAACGACGTCCGCGTCGTCTACAAGCACTTCCCGCTCAGCGCGATCCACCCGCAGGCCGTCGAGGCCGCGCAGGCCGCGCGCGCCGCGCAGGCCCAGGGCAAGTTCTGGCCCTTCATCGACGCGCTCTACGCCCGCGAGGGTGGCCTCGGCGCCGCCGCCTACGCCTCCGCGATCACGGCCGCTGGCGGCGACCCCGCCGCGCTCGAGCAGATCCGCGTGACCGACTCCGTCGCCCGCGACGTCGCCACCGACCGCTCGCTCGGCGACGCCATCGGCGTCCAGGGCACCCCCACGATCTTCCTCAATGGCGTCGAGATCCCCGCCGACGCCGAGCCCCAGGCGCTCGCCGACGTCGTCGACCAGCAGCGCGCCGCCGCGCAGGCCTTCCTCGCCGCGGGCGTCCCCGCCGATGAGCTCTACCCGCGCATGGTGCTCGCGCAGTGGCAGCCGCCCGAGCCCGAGTCCGAGCCCGACGACCCCGAGGCATCCGAGGGCTCGATCGTCTTCGTCCCCGCCGTGGGGGCGCCCGCGCGAGGTGCCGCCGCCGAGGATGCCCTCGCCACGATCGTCATCTTCTCCGACTTCGAGTGCCCGTTCTGCGCCGGGCTCAACCCCGCCGTCGACGCCGCCCTGGCCAAGCACCCTGGGCTCCGCGTGGTCTTCCGGCACTTCCCGCTCCCCATCCACGAGCGCGCCGACAACGCCGCCGGGCTCGCGATCCTCGCCGAGCGCGCCGGCCTCTTCTGGGAGGCCCACGACGCGCTGTTCGCCAAACAGGACGCGTTCTCCGACGCCGACCTCCAGGCGCTCGCCGACCGCCTGCGCATCGGCGTCCCCGACGTCAACGCCGCCATGCGCACGCCCGAGGTCACCGCGGTCATCAACCGCGACATGACGATCGGCGTCGAGGCCGGCGTCACCGCCACCCCCTCGTTCTTCATCAACGGGCTCATGTTCATCGGCGTCTACTCGGTCGACGAGCTCGACGAGGTCGTGACCGAGCAGATCGAGCTCGGCGCCCGCATCAAGGCCGACACCGGTAAGGTCGGCGAGGAGCTCTACGAGGCCATCGTCGCCGCCCAGTTCGCCGAGGACGGGTCCTGAGCCTCTGCTCGCCTCACGATCGAGAGGGCGCGCCCGGGTACGCTCGCCCGCCGCGACCTTAAACCCCCTTAACTCTCCGCATCGCGCCTTGCTGTGACGAGCAAGCGCTCGGATAGTGGGACCATCGAATCCAGAACCTCTGTGTCTGCGCGTTCGCTCGGACTTCTCTGGCGAGTTGGTGAACCCATGCGCTTTCGTGTCTATCGTGCCGTTCTCCTGTCCCTCTCCATCCTCACGTCGGGCGGGTGCCTGTTCTCTGCGACCACCGACCCCGAAGAGCTCGACCCCTGCGCGCAAGACGAGCGCGTTGTCTCGGGTGAGTGCGTCGCGTGCGAGGCAGGCACGACCCGCGCCGCGGGTGACGACCCCGCGGGCTCCGACACCTCATGCCAGGACGTCGTCGAGGAGCTCGACCCCTGCGCGCAGGACGAGCACGTGGTCTCGGGTGAATGCGTCGCCTGCGAGGCGGGCACCACGAACGAGGAGGGCGACGACCCCACGGGCGCCGACACCTCATGCCAGGACATCGTCTGCGGAGACGACGAGCGCGTCGAAGGCAACGCCTGCGTCCGGTGCGAACCTGGGGCGCGACGCGAGGCGGGTGACATCGCCAGAGGGGGCGACACGGTCTGTGAACCCAGGCTCTGTATGGAGGACGAGTCGGTACGCGCCAACCGCTGTGAGCCGTGCCCCGACGGTGAGACCAACATGGCAGGCGACGAAGCCTCCGGCGAGGACACCTCTTGCGACGACCTCTGCCCTCCGAACCACTTCGTCTCCGGTTTCGAGTGCGTGATGTGCGAGCCCGGCTTCACGCGGCCTCCAGGCGACGACCCCAACGGCGCCGACACCGAGTGCGCGCCTCGGCTGTGCCGCGCCAACGAGAGCGTCGCCGGGAACGCGTGCGTGCCTTGCCCGATGGGCACCTCGAACGAGGAGGGCGACGACGCCTCGGGGGAGAACACGTCGTGCACGCCGATCCGATGCAACGAGAACGAGCGCGTCGAGTCGAAGCGTTGCGTGGCGTGCGTGCCCGGGGCCACGCGTCAGCCTGGCGACGACGCCTCGGGCGTCAACACGTCCTGCGAGGTGACCGAGTGCGCCGAGGACCAATACGTCTCCTCCAACACGTGCATGGACTGCGCGCCCGGTAGCACGCGGCCCCCCGGTGACGACGCCACCGGGGACGACACGGCGTGCGCCCCGACGGCCTGCCTCGAAGACCAGTACGTGTCCAGGAACTCCTGCGAGGACTGCGCGCCCGGGACCGAGCGCGATGCCGGAGACCTCGCCACCGGAGGCGACACGGTGTGTGCTTCAACGCCCTGCCTCGCGGACCAGTACGTGTCGGGGAACGCCTGCGTGGCGTGCCCGATGGGGGAGACGAACGCCCAGGGAGACGACGCGTCCGGTGGGGACACCCTGTGTGACGACTCGTGCGTTCTGGCCGTGGGCGTCCGCTGTGACGCGTTCGCCGAGGCGTACATCAAGTCTTCGAACACGGACGTGGAGGACGCGTTCGGGTTCTCGGTCGACATGGACGGAGACACGCTCGTGGTCGGCGCCCACCTCGAGGACTCCGGCGCCACCGGCGTCGGAGGTGACGAGCTGAACGACCTCAGGCCCTCCGCCGGCGCGGCCTACGTGTTCGTGCGCAATGGCACGACGTGGAGCCAGCAGGCCTACCTCAAGTCGCCGACCTCCACGGGGGGGTTGCTCTTCGGCTGGAGCGTTGCAGTCCGAGGCGACACCGTCGTCGTGGGCGCGCGGCGTGAGTTCTCGGACGCCACGGGCGTCGACGGCGTGGCCGTGGGGGCTGTCGTGGGCGCGGGCGCCGCGTTCGTCTTCGAACGCACCGGCACGACGTGGGCGCAGACGGCCTACCTCAAGGCGTCGAACACGAGCGAGAACGACGAGTTCGGCCACGCCGTCGACACGGACGGCCAGCTCATCGTGGTGGGGGCCCGCTACGAGTCCAACAGCGCGACCGGGGTCGACCCGGCCACCGACGACGAGCTGGCGAGCCGATCCGGGGCGGCGTACGTGTTCAGGAGGTCCCCGATGGGCATGGGCCCTGCTTGGGTGTTCGACGCCTTGAGGTAGGCGTCGAACACCCCAGCAGGGCCCATGCCCATCGGGGACCTC
>CAJXPN010000106.1 GCA_913058025.1 uncultured Myxococcales bacterium
CAGAGTAGATCGTCGGCAGCGTCAGATGTGTATAAGAGACAGGTGGTGGTCCGTGGCCCCAAGGGAAGGGGGAAGACCCGGCTCGTCGAGTGGTTCGTGCGGCGAGCGCGTGAGCTCGGCGCGGCCGACGCGCTCGAGGTCACGCACGCCGAGGCGGGCGGCGCGACGGATGGCTTGACGTCGATGTTTCGGGCCCGCTACGGGGTCGCGGGGTTGAGCGGCGAGGACGTCCGGGCGCGGATGGAGCGCGTCGTCGCGCTCCAGCACGGAACGGCCCCGCCGGACCGCGACGCGCTCGCCTGGGAGGCGAGGTTGTGGGCGTCGTGGCTTGCACCGGACGCGAGGCTCAACGACGCGTCGCCGCGCCTCGCGCTCACCACGCGCGCGATCCACAGGCTCGCGCGTGATCGCCCCGTGATCCTCGCGTTGGACGACGCCCAGTGGGGCCACGAGGCGCTCGGCCTCGCCTCGTCGTTGCTCGCTGAGGACGCCCCCACGGGCGCGCTCGTCGTCCTCACCGTGCGAGACCGTGAACTCGACCCTCACGACCCGATCCGCGCCGCGCTCGACGCCGTCCTCGAGCACGATCGCGCGCTCGTGCTCGACCTCGGCGTGCTCACGCCGCGTGCGCACGAGCACCTCGTGCAGAACCTCCTGGGGCTCTCACCCGCGCTCACCGAGCAGGTCCGCGTGCGCACCCAGGGGAGCCCGCTCTTCGCCGTACAGCTCGTCCATGACCTCGTAACCCGGGGCGTCCTCGCCGTGGGGGAGGACGGCTACGGGCTGGTCGATGGCGAGCGCGTCCCGATCCCCGAAGACATCGAGACGCTGTGCCTCGAGCGCCTCGAGCACGTGGCGCGCGTTGGCGAGGACGCAGAGGTCGCGCTCGTGGCCCTGGAGGTCGCCGCAGTTCTCGGCGTGCGCGTGCGCCAGGACGAGTGGGTCAGGGCCTGCGGGGCGTGTGGCGTGTCTCCTCCGCGTGAGGTCCTCGCAGGGTTGGTGCGGGCCGGCGTGGTGTGGCGAGAGCGCGAGGGCTGGCGGTTCCTCAACTCCATGTTCGCCGAGGCGCTCACGGCGCGCGCGCAGCGGGGAGGGCGGCTCGAGGCGTGCCACTCCGCGTGCGCCGAAGCGCTCGACGTGCACGCGCCCGGCCCCTCGCTCGGCGCGCGCCGGGTCGAGCACCTGCTGAGCGCCGGGTGCGTCTCGGACGCCATCCGCTTGCTCGCCGAGGTCATCGACCAGCTCCAGGCCCCCGACGCGCAGCGCCTCTTCGTTCGCTTCGCGGATCGGCTCGACGCGCTCGACCCGGAGGACTCCGTCATCTACTGGTGCGGTTGCGTGGGGTCGATGCTGCTCTTCCAGGGGCACGTGGAGCAGTGCCGCGAGATCGTCGCGCGCTGCGAAGACGACGCGAAGGCCTCGAGCATGGGCCTCGGGCGCTGGCTCTCGTTCTCGTCACACCTCGAGCTCTACGGCGGGGACCTCGAGCGAGGCCTCGGCTTCGCCACGCGCGCGCTCGAGATCGCCCGAGGTGAGGGCTCGATCGTGCTCCAGGCGCGCGCGACGCGCGTGGCGGGGAAGCTCCTCACCCAGCTCGAGCGTTACGACGAGGCGCTCGAGCACACGCGCCGCGCGATGCAGATGTTCCTGACGCTCGACGAGCTCTCGTCGGTCGCCTGGTGCCGCTACGACGAGGCGATGGCGTTGACCGGACGAGGAAGCCATGAGGAGTCGCTCGAAGTGCTCACGCGGGCCGAGCTCGGCCTGCGCGACGGCGACGACCCCGTCGCGTTGACCTACGTCGTGGAGCTCGGCGGCATCGTGGCCTACGAGCTCGGCGACTACGCGCGCGCGCTCGACGCGTTCGAGGAGTCCGTGCGGTTCTCCGAGGTCCAGGGTGACTCGGGCGTCTGGATGTCTCGTGAGAACCTCGCGCGCGTCCTCGTCAAGGTGGGTCGCCACGATGAGGCGCTGGCGATCCTGGAGCGCATCGACGCGCTGTCCGAGCAGCACCGCGAGAACTACTACGTGAACCCCGTCTCGGACATGTTGCTCACATGTTGGGCGGTCGGTGGCCGCTGGGACCTCTACGACGCCCGCGTCGAGCAGGCGCTCGCCATCGAGATGGACGACGCCTACACCGACGGGTTGGATGTCCTGCTCGACACGCTGCTCGCGCTCGGTCAGCCTGCTCGGGCCGAGCGCGTGCGCTGGGTGGCCCACGAGTCGTGGCGCGCGCTCGGCGACGACGCCCGCGCCAGACGAACCCTCGACAGGGAGAACGCCCCTTGGACATGAACGAACGCTTCGGCGTCTTGCGAAGCCTCCTCGCCGACCCCGAGCGCACCCCCGACTGGTACGACCGCGTCTCGATGGTGTTGTGGCAGGGGCACGAACAGGATGCGGCGCACTACGTCGCGGAGTGGGTCCCGTACGCGTCGTCGTTCGACTGCTGGGATGGGAACCTCATGGAGCTCGAAGACCTCGAGGACTTCGAGACCTGGAGCGCGATGGCGCCCTTTGGCCGCTACATGTTGACGCTCCAACACGAGTTCGGGGAGGTCGCCGAGCTTCGTGAGTTCCTCGAGCATCCCAGGGCGTCGACGCTGCGGGAACTCCGAATCGTGGACGCCCCGCTTCCGCCGCAGGTGTGCAGCGTGATCGCGGAGGCGAGCCACATGACGGCGTTGAGGGTGCTCTGTATTCGAAACGTCGACATCGGCGACGAGCAGGTGGCCGACGAGCAGGTCGCCAGGCTCGCCGATGCTCCGCACCTCGCGGCCCTCGAGCAACTCTACCTCACCTACGTCGGCGCCACGTTCGAGGGGCTCCAGAGTGTGTTCATGTCACCACACATGCGTGAACTCCGCGTGCTTCACTACGACGGAAACCGGCTCGGTGATCTCGACCAGATCCTCGGTCAGCCCTGGATGGAGTTGCCGAACCTGCGCGAGCTCAACCTGGACGAGAACGGCCTCGGCGGAGACCACGTCGCCGAGCTCGTCGATGAACTCGGCGCGTTTCGTGGCTTGAAGACACTCTCGCTCGCGTTCAACCGACTCGGCGAGATGGGCGCGGGTGCGTTGGCGAGGTGCAACGGCCTGGCAGCGCTCGAATCCCTCTGCCTCATGGACAGCGGAATCGATGACGATTGCGCGCGACACCTGGCAGAATCGGAGCACCTCACGAACGTGAAGCGGCTCTCTCTACGAGGCAATCCGATCGGAGAGGAGGGCCGCGAGGCCATCGCGTCGTCTCCGTACCTGAGCGCCTCGGCGAAGGCGTCGGCGTTCGAGTGAGAGCTCAGCCAGGCGCGCTCAGCCGAGCGTGCGCTCGAGGAGTTCTTGCCAGCGCTCCTCGTCGAGCACGGCCGCGCCGGTCGGCTCCCACCGCCAGCGCGTGGCGCAGTGGCCGCAGGAGTAGGCGAGCGGCGCGCCGCCTGGCGCGGTGAGGGTGTAGACGTCCTTGCTCGCGCAGAACGGGCACGTGACCTTGTTTCGACCCGAGAGCTTGTTGAAGAGGAAGTACGAGCCCGAGAGCGCGGCGCCAGCGGCGAGCGTGAAGAGCTTGAGTTTGTTCTTCGAGGATGAGCTTGGCATCGGTTTGGCCTCGGGTGTGGAGTCGTGGGTGGTACTCTAAGATTTATGCGCGATGCACAGGACGTCCATCGTGAAGCCGATCGACCAGTGCAGGAGCGCGCCCGGGAGCCAGGACTTCGACTTGAGCGCGGCGTAGCCGAGCGCGAGGCCGGCGAGGATCGCGCCGAGCGTCTCGGGAAGCGGCTTGTTGAAGTGGATCATGCAGTACGGGATCGTCATGATCGTGACCGCGTGGTAGCCGAAGCGCTTGAAGAGCGCGAACACGAGCCAGCCGCGGAAGAACGCCTCGAGCGCCGCGAACTGGACGCCGTAGGCGAGCTCGTAGGCGAAGAACTGGGACCAGGACTCGGCCGCGCCCTTGTAGAACGGGTACTTCGACTGGAAGCTCGGCATGTAGCTCGCGGCGACGAGCAGCGGGAGCATCATGAGGTAGAGGCCCGCGTAGAGCGCGCCGTGGCCCTTCTCCCAGAGGCGGAAGCCGTAGTCGCGGGGTGACTCGCGCCACAACCACACGATCACGGCCAGCGGGATGAGCACCCGGACGACCGTGCTCGCCGAGGCCCAGTACCAGTAGGGGAGCAGCGGCGCCCACGACGAGGAGGCGTCGAGACCGGTCCACGCGAGCCCGAGCTCGGACAGGTGGCGTCGGTAGGTCGTGGGCTTGGCGAAGTAGTAGAAGAGCGTGAGCAAGACGCTCGTGAGCGTGATCGTGAAGACGTCGCGGCGGTGCATCGGGAGCGCGGCCCCGCCGTTGCTCGCGACGTCCTCGAGGACGTCACGCCCGAGAGCGCGGGCTCGGGCGACGAGCCCGCTCGGGGCCGCGTCACCGTGATCGTGGGAGGGGTCGTCCAAGGTGCGTCAGCGCTTCTGCCAGGAGTCGGCGCGGCCGTCGGCGTTGAAGTCGCGGCCGATTCGCTCGAGGATCCCCTGCTCGTAGTACTCCCAGTAGTCGACCTTGGAGTCGCCCGTGGTGTCACGCTCGACGCGGATGAGTTCGTCGCTCGCGTAGTAGCGGGTCTCCTTTGTGTTGCCCGAGCTCGATTCGAGGACCTGCTTCCGGTTGAGCTGGCCGCCGTCGTAATGGGAGACGATGTCCATGCGCCCATCGAGGTCGGTGTCGACGGACTCGGTCTTGAGCTTGCCCAGCTTGCCGTAGGTGCGCTCGACGTTGATGATCCCGTCGTAGTTCAGGTCCATCTCGAGCTTGGACATCGACCGCAAGAGCTTGGTGGGGTCGTCGGGGTCCGGCCGCTCCTCGAAGTACTTCACGACGTCGGCCTCGCCGTCTCCGTTGGTGTCGAAGGGTCGAACCAGCAGGCCATCCTCGCTGCGCGTCTCCTTGAGCGCGCGCGGGATGGGGGTCTTGAGCTTGGCGTCTGCGCGCTTGGCGTCCTTGTCCGAGCAGGCGGAAAGCGTGACGAGAGCAGCGAGCGTGGCGAGCGCGATGGTGGAACGACGTGACATGGGGCGCGGCCTCATACGAAGAAGAATGGGGTCGGCGGGCGAGCCCGACTCAAGAACCTATAGCGGTCGCGCGTGCGCGGAGCAAGAACGGGGTAGGGGGCGGGGTGGTTGACCGCTCGTGACCGGCGCCCGTATGGTGCGCCGCCGGCGAGGCGCGCGGGAGTAAACTCGTGTCGTGCCTTGTACCTGCGAGGGGTGTTCGCGCGTCCCAAGAGGACCCGACGCCCTCCACACCCGCCGCCTGCCTTCGAGGCCCGTGGCGGCACCGAGAGACGAGACCGAACACTATGGCGAAGACGAAGGCTGTTGAGAAGCCGGTGGATCAGAGCATGATCCGAAACTTCTCGATCATCGCACACATCGACCACGGGAAGTCGACGCTTGCCGACCGCATCCTCGAGGAGACCGGCGCGCTGACCGACCGCGAGATGAAGGCGCAGTTCCTCGACTCGATGGACATCGAGCGCGAGCGCGGCATCACGATCAAGGCGCAGACCGTGCGCCTGAACTACACGGCGAGCGACGGTAAGGAGTACATCCTGAACCTGATCGACACGCCGGGGCACGTGGACTTCAACTACGAGGTCTCACGTAGCCTCCAGTGTTGCGAGGGCGCGCTGCTCGTCGTGGACGCGGCCCAGGGCGTCGAGGCGCAGACGGTCGCGAACGTCTACCTCGCGCTGGACGCCGACCTCGAGATCGTGCCGGTCCTCAACAAGATCGACCTCCCCTCCGCCGACCCCGCGCGGGTCAAGGCCGAGATCGAGGAGGTCGTGGGCCTGGACGCCGAGGACGCCGTCGAGGTGAGCGCGAAGACAGGACTCGGCGTGGACGAGCTGCTCGAGCGCATCGTGCTCGAGGTGCCGCCTCCCAAGGGCGAGCGCGACGCGCCGCTCCAGGCGCTCGTCTTCGACAGCTGGTTCGACCCCTACCGCGGCGTGATCAACATGGTCCGCGTGGTCCAGGGCGAGCTCAAGAAGGGAGACCGCGTGCGCTGGATGGCCTCGGGCGCCGAGACCCAGCTCAACGAGATCGGCGTCTTCGGCCCCGCGCCTCGCGCCGTCGAGACGCTGGGGCCTGGCGAGGTCGGCTTCGTCGTGGCCATGATCAAGGACATCTCGCAGGCGCGCGTGGGTGACACGATCACCCAGGCGAAGAACGCGGCGACCGAGCCATTGCCTGGCTTCATGGATGTCCAGCCGATGGTCTTCGCGGGCATCTTCCCGATCGACTCGGCCGACTACGAGGACCTGCGCGACTCGCTCGACAAGCTCAAGCTCAACGACGCCAGCTTCACCTACGAGCCCGAGACCTCCATCGCGCTCGGGTTCGGCTACCGGTGCGGCTTCCTCGGGCTGCTGCACATGGAGATCATCCAGGAGCGCCTCGAGCGCGAGTACGACCTGGACCTGATCACGACGGCGCCCTCGGTCATCTACGAGGTCTACACCAAGGACGGGGAGATGATCCGGGTGGAGAACCCGTCGAATTTGCCCGAGCCGATGCTGCGCGAGCGCATCGAGGAGCCCTACATCCTCGCGACGATCCACGTCCCGCCGTCCCACGTCGGCCTGGTGCTCGCGCTGTGCGAGGAGCGCCGAGGCACGCAGCGCGACCTCAGCTACGCGGGGACCAACAGGATCATCCTGAAGTACGAGATGCCCATGAACGAGGTCGTCTTCGACTTCTTCGACCGGCTGAAGTCGGTCTCGCGTGGGTACGCGAGCCTGGACTACGAGCTGATCGGCTACAGGACGGGGAACCTCGTCAAGCTCGACGTGCTCGTCAACGGCGAGCCCGTCGACGCGCTCAGCATCATCGTGCACAAGGACTCGGCGTTCACGCGAGGCAAGCAGCTCGTGAAGAGGCTCCGTGAGCTCATCCCGCGTCAGCTCTTCGAGGTCGCGCTCCAGGCGGCCATCGGCACCAAGATCGTCGCCCGCGAGACCGTGCGCGCCTACCGCAAGAACGTCACCGCCAAGTGCTACGGCGGCGACATCTCGCGAAAGCGCAAGCTGCTCCAGAAGCAGAAGGCGGGCAAGAAGCGGATGAAGCAGGTCGGCTCGGTGGAGATCCCGCAGGAGGCGTTCCTCGCGGTGCTGCGCGTGGACGGGGACTGAGCCTGGCGTGGGTGTGAAGACGTGGTGGTTGCAACCCAGGTGGTGATCACGGACGATGCGAAGGATGTCGACCAGATACGAGCCGTCTCATTGACGGGGTGGTTCGTGGCCGACAGGGATGGGCCGTCCGATACCGGACGACCCGAGGCGAAGAGGCCTGAGCAGTGGACACAGTCTCCAAGGCGAACGAGCAAGCGCTCAAGGACGCGGACGCGTTCGTGCGCAAGACGCAGCAGCGTCTGGACCGAGGCGTCGACCGCGACGCCTCGGACGAGCTCTTGCGCACCGTGCAGGAGCGCCTGAACGACTTGCGCCACGCGATCCGTGACAACGACAGCAAGAAGCTCACGGAGCTGTTCGAGTCGACCCAGGAGCTCGTCGGCGAGAAGCTCGGCCCGGAGCCCAAGAGCACCTGGCGCGAGTACACCGAGTCGATCGGCCTGGCGATCATCCTGGCGTTCGTCCTCCGCGGCTTCGTCATCGAGGCGTTCAAGATCCCGACAGGGTCGATGATCCCGACGCTCAAGATCGGTGACCACCTCTTCGTCAACAAGTTCATCTACGGCATACGTGTCCCGTTCACGAAGCACTTCCTCGCGCGCTTCTACGTGCCCGAGGCCGGCGACGTCGTCGTGTTCACGTTCCCGCGTGAAGAGGCCAAGGCGCACCTCGCGACCCAGCCGACGCAGCGCCGCCAGTGCATCGACCGAGCGAGCCTCGAGGAGGAGAAGGACTTCATCAAGAGGATCGTGGGCGTGGCCGGCGACACGATCGAGCTGCGCGACAACCGCCTCATCATCAATGACGTGCCGGTCAAGCGTACCTTCCAGGAGAAGCAGACCACCGACAACTACCTCTACCCCTACTCGATGCACGAGATAGAGGAGATCGGTGACCACAAGTACGTCATCAAGTTCGAGGGCCGCGACGACGACTTCGGCCCGATCACGGTCAAGGACGGGCACGTGTTCGCCATGGGCGACAACCGCGACCACTCCTCGGACTCCAGGTGCTGGGGTCAGGTCCCCGTCGATAACATAAAGGGCCGGGCGATGATCATCTGGTGGTCGATAGGCCCGGACAGCGTGCGCTGGTCTCGAATAGGAAGCCTCATCCACTGAGGCCTCGGCCGCCCCGCTCGTGTCCTCCATGTCAGGGGAAGAAGCACGCCTTGTCTCGCGCCGCCGCGAGATGATAGGGGGTGTCATTCTTGGCTGGGATGGTGAGGTCCAGGCGGAGGTGAGGCGGTCATGAATCTGGTCGAGTTGAAGGGGATGGGCCGCGCGCGGCTCGTGGAGTTGCTCGATGAGGCGGACCGGTTCCTGGACGCATCGGGGGCGCCGACGACGCCGTCGTGGGCGCAGGGCGCGCTGTCCGACAAGGCAGTGGGGCTGCTCTTCTTCGAGCCCTCGACGCGTACGCGCGTGAGCTTCGAGCTCGCCGCGAAGCGCCTCGGCGCGACGGTGATTCAGCTCAACGCGCACGAATCGAGCCTCAAGAAAGGCGAGACCGTGTTGGACACGGCGCTCAACCTCGAGGCGATGGGGGTGGACGCGTTCGTCGTCCGGCACGGCACGCGCGGCGTGCCCGCGGAGGTCGCGCTCGGAGCGCGCGCGCCCGTCGTGAACGCCGGTGACGGGATGGGGGAGCACCCGACGCAGGGCCTGCTCGACGCGCTCGTGTTGCGCAGGCGGCTGGGCGAGCCCGGCGGCGCCGAGCTCGAGGGCAAGACGATCACGTACATCGGTGACATCCGGCACAGCCGCGTGGCGCGCTCGGGCGCGCACGCGCTGCGCGCCCTCGGCGCGCGCGTGAGGCTGTCTGGCCCCGATGAGCTCCTCCCCGAGGACGCGCGCGGTTGGGCGGGGGCAGAGATCGTGCGCTCCGGGCGCTCCGACGCGCTCCGGGGTGCCGACGCCGTGAT
>CAJXPN010000107.1 GCA_913058025.1 uncultured Myxococcales bacterium
CGAGATTTCTGCCTGTCTCGTGGGCTCGGAGATGTGTATAAGAGACAGCTACCCGACGAGGAGTGTGGTTGCCCTGCCGCGAACGCTCGGAGGCGTCGACACGACGCGCGACCAGGCGCTACCCTACGGAGCAGATCGAGAGACCTGGGCCTGTCCGAGCCGGACGCCCGGCACACGACCTCAGCGAGCAAGAGGAGCACTGAAGATGGGCATGAAGGCAGGAAAGAAGGGCAAGCGACGCGCGAGGAAGCTCAAAGGCCTGCGCGCGGACACGGACCACGAGCTCGCGCGCGCCCGCGCCGCCATCGACCTGCTCCCGCCCGAGCAGGCTGACGCGTTCAGCGGAATGTTCGACGCCATCGACCAGCTCCGCGAAGCGGCCGCCAGCGGCGAGGTGACACCACAGGAGCTCTTCGAACGCTTCGGCGAGGGCTCGACCGAGGCGGACAGTGAAGAGTAAACCGCGCCCGACACCCCACACAGCGACAGGACGAGAGGAGGACTGAAGATGGGAAAGAGAGCCAAGCCGAGCAAGAAGACGCTGCGCGAACGCGCCGCCATGGGCGGGATCGTCGCCAACATCGAGCGCATGACCGAGCTCTTCGCGCGCGTCCCGCTCGAGAGGCGCGCCGAGGTGCTGGAGTCGATGCGGCGCGAGTCGCAGATGCCGGACTCGATGTTCGCGCTCCTGCGCGACGAAGTCCTCGCGATGGGCGACGAGGAGGAGTGACACGGTTGCGAAGTACGGCACCGCGCGCTCAGTGGAGGGTGGCCAAGTCGAGGCGTGGCCGCTCGGGGACAGGGCGGGCGCCCGAGTCCGGCGCCGTGCGGGTCGTGTCCAGCCGCAAGGACTTGCGGTAGTCCTCGGCCTCGGCGATGTGGACGAACTCGACGTCGTCGTCGCAGTGCTGGTGGACTGCCGCCTCGATCCGAGCGAGCGGGACGCGGAAGAACTCCTTGCGGGTGTTGACCTTGTTGACGCGGTGGGCGTCGAAGAGCTGGTGGAGCTGGTTCTCGAGCGCGGGGGCGTCCGCCGAGTAGATCATCGCGTGCACGTCGAAGGTGAACGGGACGGAGGCGTCGCCGAGCTCCTTGACGCGGTCCATCGGCTCGAGGCGTCGGGTCAGGCCGATCTTGTAGACGCCCTGACCGAACGAGCCGACGTTCGAGATGACGTAGACGTGGCCCGAGCGAGTGAGCTGCGCCTGTGAGATCGCGCGCTGGTTCTTCTCGTGAGCCTCGGCGAGCTGGCGCTCGAACTCGGCGAGTTGCTCGGACATCTGAGCGCGGACGTCGTCGTTGGCGCGCTCGAACTCCTGACGCGCCTTGGCGAGCGCCTTCTCGTACGACTGCTCCTCCTTGGCGGCCTCGCGCTTGACGCGCTCGACCTCCTTCTCCGCCTTCGCCTCCTCGCGCATCTGCTCCTTGATGCGCTTCTGGAGCTCGGACTCCTGCTTCTTCTTCTCGGCGTGCTCGTGCACGAGCCAGAGCTCCTGGAGCTTCAGGTTGAGGTACCCCACCGTGATCTCGTACTGGCCCGTCGCCATGACCTTGTTGATCGCATCACGCGACGCCCTCAGGCGCTTCTCCATCGTCTCGAGGTTCTTGTAGGTGACCTTGGAGATGGCCGCGTCGCACTCGCCGTTGAACGCCCGAAGCATCACCTTGATCTGGTTGGCCATCATCTTCTGGCCCTTCTTCTTGTTCCCGTCGACGAGCCAGTCTCGATGGCAGACCGCGGCCGCCTTCGACTTGATCATCGCCTTCTGCGACTCCCGGACCTCCTTGAGCGCGAGGCCGTAGCGGCTCGCGGACTCGAACTGGTAGCGCGGGGTGTACATCCCGAACGATTGGATCTCTTCGACCTCTTCGAGGCCACGCAGCGTCCCCTCGAGCTCTTCGATGCGCCTGGACGCCATGACCTCTCGCTCCTCGAGCACGGCGAGCTTGGCGCGCGTCTTCTCCTCGTGCCGTATGAACTCCCCCTTCTGCTTCGTGATCACGCGCTCGACGCGCTCGCACTCGGCGCGCACGTCCATGACGTCAGCGAACGTCGTCTCGAGTTCGTGCACCCGCGCGTTCCGCTCGTCCCAGGACCGCTCGACCTCGGCGACGCGCGACTCTTGCTGCTGCAATCGTCCTCCGAGCACCACGCATGCGAACAAGAGCCCAGCACTGATCAACGCGAACGCGACGCAAATGAACAACATGTCGAACTCCTCTCGAGGCCCCTGAATGTCTGGAGTTCGTATCGACGGCACATCGAGCGCGAAGCGTTAGCCGTTCACGCGCCGTGACGTGCGGCGCCCTCGCCCAGGGCCCCGCGCTCGACTAGACTGACGACCATGACTGACGACAAGACAACCTTCCCCTACGCGGACGGCGAGGGGCGCGGATCGCTGCGGATCGGCGCCCACGAGTACGAGCTGAGCGCCGCCTCGATCGAGCTGTACCACTGCGGGGCGGACGAGGCGGACTGGAACCTGTTCGCGCGCACGGACCGTGCGCGCGTGGACGGTGCGCCGATGAGCGCGTCGTGGTTCCTGTTCGGGACGGTGGAGGGCGGGCCGTTCGATGCGCATGACGCGCTCGAGGGCGCGTCGCTGCGCGTGGCCCCGGACCTCGAGGGCTGGGAGTGCGCGCACGAGCTCGGGAGCGTCCGGGGGGACCTGCTGCCTGGAGACGACGCGGTCGTGACGGTGACCCGGGTGGAGGGCGACACGCTCTATCTCGAGCTGAGGTCGACGTTCGGCTTCACCGAGGACTGGGGTGAGTTCGAGGACGTCGCGGTCACGCTCGAGGTGACCGCGACGGTCGTCGGGTTCCACCAGGGCCGCCAGCCTGCGCTTAGGACGTGATCTGGCTGAAGCCCAGCCCCCACCTCTGAGGCGCGACATCGTGGGTGTCAGCGCGCCTTGACCGGGCTCGGCTTGTTGACAGTGGGGCGCTTCACGGTCGGCTTCGGGGGCGTGGTCTTGACCACGTCGGGGCTGACACGAGTGCCCGAGATGATGGCTGGGCCCGTCCCCGGCAAGATACACTCGTAGTAAATGGCCACCCGGAGCTCCGAAGAGTAACTCTTCGACCCGTTGCGTCTGGAGGGCTCTTCGTAGCTCAAGGTCCCGCGGTCCACGCCGTTGGAGTGCTCGACCTCGTACTTGACGTAGGGCTCGATGGACGTGCTCGAGTGGCCCTTGACGGAGCCCCCCTTCTCGCTCTGATACTCCTTCCTCTTCCCATGTTCTTTGCACATTTGTTGGTACTGGGCGACGACCCTGTTGGGCAGCTTGACCACGAGGTCACTGGTGTGGGGATCGAGGGGCTTGAAGTGCATGCTCGTCTGCCACCTGCTGTCTGGCGAGCGATTCGACTCCGTGATGAACGTCACGCGATAACGCCTGGGGTCCTGCCCGTCATCGCCGGCCCACATCGGATTGAAGCTCCAGCCCTTCAACTGAATCATGCCATCGGACCGATGGAGCACCTGCCCGTTCGTCGAGTGGATGCGCAGCAACGGGGACTTCTTGATGACGATCTCGCCCCCGATGGTCGCATATGGTGACTGCTCGAGCGGCAACACGGTGCCAGGGACGAAGGCGTTGCCTTCGCCCAACTTGTGCTGGGCCTCGGTCGACGAAGGGACGACGAGCACGAGCACGACGCTCGACAACAGGAACGGGATGACGCGGGACTTCATGGCGAGGCTCCTCGATGAGGTGTTTTCGGACGTAACGGCACGTTGCGGTCGGAGGCAACGGGCATGACGAGGGGTCGACGCGAGTCGCCTCCGCACGCCCGGCGCCTCTCTGACTTCATGCTCTGAAGAGTACCGCCCTCCCGACGACCTTCCATCTAAAAGTTCCTAAAGCCCGCCCCGCGCAGGGATTCAGACCTTCGCCGACGCGTCGAGCGCCGCGCGGATCGCGCCGGTGGCGACCTCCTCGAACCAGCTGAGGTCCATGGTCTGGTGGGCCTCGCAGATGAACCAGGGCTCGCGAGAGTCCGGCTCGAGCATGACGCCCGCGTCGATGAGGTTCCAGGCGAAGGCCTCGTAGAGGCTGGCGTCGGTGCGCCTCCAGTCGCGGTAGTTCGTGGGGACGACCTCCCCGAAGTGGACGCCGAACATCGCGGGCGGGCCAGCGAAGCGGTGCGCCACGCCGGCCGCGTCGAGCGCGCGGCCCAACGCGTCGCGGATCTCACCGCCGACCCTGGCGATCGTGTCGAGCGCGTCGGTCTTCTCGAGGACATCGAGCGTGGCGTTGGCGGCGCTCAGGCCCACGAGGTTCCCCGTGTAGGTGCCCCCGTGGACCACGCCGCCCTTGCCCGAGCCGATCGCGTCCATGACCTCGCGCCGGCCGCCGAAGGCGGCGACGGCGTAGCCGTTGCCCATCGCCTTGGCGTAGGTGGTCAGGTCGGCGTGGACGCCGTAGAGCTCCTGGGCGCCGCCCCTGGCGACGCGGAAGCCCGTCTTGACCTCGTCGATGAGCAGCATCGCGCCGTGCTCGGTGCAGAGCTCACGCAGCAGGCCGAGCCACTCGGGGCTCGCGGAGATGCTGCCGCAGTTGCCGATGATCGGCTCGAGCACCACGCACGCGAGCTGCTCGCCGCGCTCGGCGAAGTAGGCGCGCAGGCCGTCGGAGTCGTTGAGCTGGAGCAGGTCGACGAGGTCCCTCGCGCTCGCCGGGATGCCGCCGCCGAACGGGATGACGCGCGGCGCGGGACCCGCCGGGTCCCACGACTCCACGTCGGCCTTCCACATCATCTCGTCGTAGAGTCCGTGGAAGGACCCCTCGAACAGGACGACGCGGTCGCGGCCGGTGAAGCCGCGCGCGGTGCGCACCGCGCCCATGACGGCCTCGGTGCCCGAGTTCGCGAACCTCATCTTGTCGATGTTGGGGCACATCCGCTTGATCTGTTGGACGACCACCGCGTCCAGCGGCGTGGCGAAGCCCGTGAGCGTGCCGCCACGGTGGATCCTGTCGACGACCGCGCCGTCCACGCGCGCGTCCCCGTAGCCCAGGATGATGGGGCCGTAACCCAGGCGGAAGTCGACGTAGGACTTGCCGTCGGCGTCGGTGATCCGGCAACCCTTCGCGTGCTTGACGAAGACGGTGCGGTCGTCGCCCCAGTAGCGGTAGTTCTCGGCGACGCCCTGGGGCATGTGCTCGTGCGCCTGGGCCATGAGGTCGGGCTGGCGAGGCGCGTGCTCCTTCGAGGGCGCGGCGTCCTGGTCCGAGTCGGGGCGGATCCAGACGCCGACCTCCTCCTCGAGCAGGCGCACGACGGAGAGCTCGGGCGCGTCCGCGCCGTACGTGCGTTTGGCCCGCTCGAAGACGCCGCGCGCCATCTGGCCCATCGTCAGCGGGACCTCGAGGCCCTCGGCGATCTCGTGGACCAGGCGCAGGTCCTTGCAGCAGAGCTCGAGCGTGAAGCTCGGGTCGTAGTGGCCCGCGAAGATCGAGGGGACGTCGTGTTGGGCGACCCAGCTGTCGCCCGCGCTCGTCTTGATCGCCTCCCAGACCGTCTCCAGCGGGATCTCGGCGCGCGCCGCGATCATCAACCCCTCGCCGATCGACGCGGCGTTGATGAACCAGAGGAGGTTGGTGATGAGCTTGGTGATCGCGCCGTTGCCGTGGCCGCCCGTGAAGAACAGATCCGTACCGAGGACGTCGAAGACCGGGCGCCACGACTCGAACACCTCCTCGTCGCCCCCGACGAAGAACGCGAGCTCGCCGCGCTCGGCGCCGTCGATGGCGTTGGTGATGGGCGCCTCGATGAAGGTCAGGCCTCGCGCCCGCGCGAGCCCGTCGAGTTCGCGCGCCATCTCGACCGAGCTCGTGGTCGTGTCGATGAGCGTGGCCCCGTCTTTGGCGTGCGCGAGCAGGCCATCGTCACCGAGGTACACCGCGGCGACCTCGGGCGGCGCGGGCAGCGACGTCATGATCATATCCGCCTCGCGCGCGCCCTCGGCGAGCGTGTCGGCCCACCTGGCGCCTCGCGCGACGTGCTCGGCGCCGCGGGCGGCGTCGAGGTCGTGCACGATGACGTCGTAGCCCGCCGCGATGAGGTTGAGCGCCATCGGGTGGCCCATGTTCCCGAGGCCGATGAAGAACAGCGTCTGATCCGTCATCACGCCCCCCGCTTGATGTAGGTGAAGAACGTGCGCGTGGCGTCGAGCCCGACGACGTCACAACCCTGCGCGTCGAAGAACGCGTGGGCGCGGGCGCCGGGGACGATGAGGTAGCGGTAGGACTGCTCGGCGACGACGCCGGTCTCGTCGGTGAACACGTAGCGCTTGGTGAATCCGTCGTCGGTGGGCGACAGCTCCTGGGAGTAGACAAGCGTGTCGGTGAGGTTCTTGGAGTACTCGGTGTGCGGGCTCTGGAGCGCGAGCGAGAGCGTGGCGCCTGGCTCGAGGTGCGCGACGACTCGCCGCAACCCCTCCATGCTCGTGTCGAAGTCGTCGATGTGGCTGCACAGCTCCAGGTCGTCGCCGAGGTCGATGAAGTACCAACACCCGCCGACCGAGTACGCCGCCTCGAACGTCCGATCCATCTCGAGCTTCGTGACGTCCTCGAGCGCGTAGGTCATGCGATCGCCGATGCGCGCCCTCGCCTGCTCGAGCATCGCCGGGGTGTTGTCGAGGCCCGTGAGCTCGACGTCGGGGTAGCGCGCCAGCAGGCGCTCCGCGACCAGACCCGTCCCCACACCGAGCTCGAGGATCCGGCGCCGGTGCGCGAAGACCTCGCCGAGCGCGTTCGCGTACTCGTCGTAGTCGTAATAGCCAGCGGTCATGAGGACGTCGTAGTACTCGGCGATGCCCTCGTACGTGTTCAGGTCGAGGTCGGCGGACGTCGCGGTGTCGTTCACGGCTCGTGCTCCAATGAGGATGGTGGCGTAGGCGGACCTCACGGGTCGCCTCGCGAGGAATGGTGAAGTGGTCCGCCCACGAGAATGAGCAGATCGAGCGCGCTCGCCAAGATGAAACGACGCGCCATTCGCGTCACTGAGCGACACGTCCACCTCGACCCCCGCTGCCGCTCACATCAGGACGCCCAGGATCTCGACGATCAGGCCGCCCATCACGAGGCCGAGCAGGAACGCGACGCCGACGACCACGGCCATCAGCTCCACGCTCGCGTCTGGCACGAAGCTGATAAGCCCGATCCACGCAAGCCCCCCGGCGAGCACGGCCATCATGAGGTGTTCGAAGACCTTCTTCCACATCGCGTCTACATCCGTGTCTGACAGGATAGGGTCAGGGACTCCAGCGCACGAGCGCCCGCGTGATCGTATCTCCGATCACTCCGGTACGAACCACGTCAGCAGCACCGCCGCCTCGCCGGTGTCGGCGTAGTACTTCGGGCGGCGGCCGACCTCCTCGAAGCCCATCCCGCCGTAGAGCGCGCGGGCGGCGGCGTTGGACTCGCGGACCTCGAGCGTGACGAACGCGAGCTCGTACTCGACGGCGCGCTCGAGCAGCTCGGCGAGCAGCGCGGTGGCCAGGCCGCGCCTGCGGCAGTCCTGGTGGACGGCGACGTTGAGGACGTGGGCCTCGTCGTGGACGAGCCACAGGACGCAGAAGCCCGCGATGGCCGGATCGTCTGGCGATGTGCCCGGGGCGACCCAGATGTGGGAGTGCTCGGTGTCGAGCTCGCGCTCGAAGATCACGCGGGTCCACGGCGCGGGCTGAGCGGTCAACTCGACCTCGATCACCGCGTCCAGATCCTCGGCGCGCACGTCGCGCAGGACCCAGAGGCCACGCTCAGTGTCCCCGAAGAGCTCCAGGGCGTCCTGAGACGGTGGGCTCACAGCTCGGCGCCGGTGAGGTCGATGATGCGCTTCCAGAGGACGTCGAGCCCGAACTTCTTGCTCGCCGAGGTCACGATGATGTCCTGAGGGCGCGCGCCGATCTCCTCGGCGAGCTCGTGGACGCGGTTCTTGCGCGCGTTGCGCTTGAACTTGTCACCCTTGGTGAAGGCGAGGATCGGCTGGATGCCGAAGTGGGGCAGCGCCTCGATGAGCTGCATGTCGTCGTCCTCGATGCCTCGGCGCAGGTCCATGATCACGACCACCGCGCGCAGCGTCGTGCGCGAGCCGAAGTACCCCTCGATCATCTTGCCCCAGTAGCGCCGGACCGGCTCGGGCACACGCGCGAAGCCGTAGCCAGGCAGGTCCACGACCGAGAGCGCGTTGTTGACCATGAAGAAGTTCACGAGCTGCGTGTGGCCCGGCGTACCCGAGACCTTCACCAGCCCATTGCGCTGAACCAACGCGTTGATCAGGCTAGACTTGCCCACGTTCGAGCGCCCCGCGAACGCGACCTCCGGGAACTCCTCCTCGGGGAAGTGATCGGGACGCGTACCGCTCTTGATGAACTCGACGGTCTTGATGTGTGGGAGTGACATGGAAACCTCTCGGACGCTATGCGCCCATCTGTCTGTAAACGTTCATGAATCAAAAGAACAAAGACACCCCGAACGGGGCACCGAAGGCGACGGCCTGGGAGACCGCGAGGATGAGCGTCGCGGCGATGAGGCCAGGCAACAGGCGCCTGACCACGGGCGGCGCCGACCAGTGCGCCCAGGCGAAGCCCGCGCACATCAGGCACGCGCCCAGCGCCGTCCACTCGGCCGGCGACGCGAACCCGTAGGCCGCGAAGATGCCCCAGCTCGTGAGCGAGGCGAGCATCCAGGCGAGCCACGCGAGCGACGCGGCGCGCACCGAGAGGTCGCGCGCCAGGAGCGCGCCCACGCCAGCGAGGCTCGCCGGAGAGGCGCGACCAGGCGTCCTGTCGTCGCCCTCGCCGACGCCTTCGCCAACGCCATCGCCGCGCCGAAGCGAGACGATGAGCGCGACCGAGAGCAGCAGCGCCGCGAGCATCGCGGTCACCGCGGGGAGGATGTCGACCCAGAGCACCGAGTACGTCTCGCCCATGACGAACCCTCCACGCTCGATGAGCTCATCGGGTACGCCCCGTGAGGCCCCCATGGAGCGCGCGCGCGATGTGTACGCCGCGACCTCCGGGAGCCTCGGGCTCATGCCCGCGGCGATCAGCGACACGAGCGCGCCGAGCGCGCCGAGCGCGCTCGTGTCGCTG
>CAJXPN010000108.1 GCA_913058025.1 uncultured Myxococcales bacterium
CCTGCGGCTTGGGGGGCGGCGAGTCACCGAACGTGATCCCTTCGCGCGAGTCCATGCGGATGTCTCCGACCTCGAGTTTCATCGGGTCCCTCCTTTCTGTGTCTGTCGTGACGTGGCGCGTCGTGAGACGCGGCGCTCAGGCCTCGAGGAGGCGGCGCTTCTGCTGGCGGAACTCGTCCTCGTCGAGGACGCCGGCGAGCCGGAGCTCGTTGAGCTTGGTGAGCTGCTCGGTGATGTCACCGCCTGCCGCCGGGCCGCCACCACCGGGGATGTTCACCGTGATGTTCTGCGCCATCTGTCCACCCTGGCCCTGCGCGGGGACGTACTGCATCCCGTTGTAGTGTGTGTCGAAGTCGACCGGGGACATCGACAAGTAGACGAACACCTCCAGGAAGGCGATGAGCGCCGGGATGAGCGTCCAGCAGAAGAAGAGGTAGAGCAGGCCCTGGAACGTCTGCCCCAGGTAGAACTTGTGCGCGCCGAAGCCTCCGAGCAGGAAGGCGAGTATGGCTGCGGTCCCTTTGGTCCTCATGAGCGATCTCCTTTCGATCTCATGGTGTCGTGATCCGACGCCGGGCACCTCGCCTGGCGTCGCGTCGAACATCGTGGAGTAAGGCGCGGCGAAGTCTTCGCCGCCGACGCGCCGGGTTGCCCGGGCGTCGGCTCCCTCATCACGCTCTCTGGAGGGTCGGTAGGGCAGGGCGCGGACCGTTACCCGTCGGAATTCGTCTCAGTGGTTTTCTTCGCGGCCCGAATCGGGCGATCATCAGGCGACCCCCGAGAGACGAGACACGATGGAACGACCCTCAGACACGCTCCCCACCTGGCGCGTCCTCGACCGCTCCACGATCCAGGTCACGCTCGCGACCTCGCTGTCTGAGGCCAGCCGCGGCGCGCGCGAGGAGCTGCTCCTCATCCTCGAGCGCGCCGAGCTCGAGCTCGGCGTGACCCCGAGGGTCGTGTTCGAGGTCCAGGCGCGCCCGGACCTCGCCTCCCCACCTCGCCTGACGACGGGCGGCCGAGGCGACCACCTCCTGGGCGTGGCGCGAGAGTTGATGGCGCGCAGCCAGCGGGTCGACCTCGTCTCCGCGTTCGTGATGGATTCGGGCGTGGGGCTGCTGCACGACCCCATCGCCTCCGCGCTCGAGCGCGGCGCGCACGTGAGGCTGCTCACGGGCGACTACCTCGGGCGGACTCGCCCCGACGCGCTCGCCAGGCTGCTCACGATGGCGCGCTCGCTCACCCTCGAAGAGGGCGAAGGACACACGCCCGCGCGCAGCTCGTTCGAACTCCGCGTCGTCGAGACCGAGTCACTCCAGCGCCGAGGCATCCCGACGTTTCATCCGAAGGCCTGGGTCTTCCACGGCGCGAGGTCCGACGTCGCCATCGTCGGCAGCTCGAACCTCTCGCGTGCGGCGCTCACCAGCGGCGTGGAGTGGAACCTCTGCGTGTCGCGCGGGCACGACCCGGCCGCCTTCGACGAGGTCGCGCGCGCCTTCGAAGAGCTCTGGCCAGCCGGGCGCGTCGTGGACCGCGCGTGGATCGAGGCGTACCGCGAACGCGCCGAGTTGCCCGCCGACCACGCGATTACGCCCCGTCGCAGCGTCGAGCCCGCAAGCGCTGACGAGGAAGGTACCTCCGACGAGCCACCCACGCCCCGCCCCTCACAGTTCGACGCGCTCGCCGCGCTCGCCGCGGAGCGCCGACGTGGCTCATCGCGTGCTCTCGTGATCATGGCGACGGGCCTCGGCAAGACGTGGCTCGCCGCGTTCGACGTCGCGCAGTTCGAGCGCGAGCGTGGCGCCCCCGCCAGAGTCCTCTTCGTGGCGCACAGGATCGAGCTGCTCAGGCAGGCCGCCGACACGTTCTCGAGGTGCCTGCCCGGGCGCTCGGTCGGCTTCTGCGTGGGCGGCGAGCGTGAGCTGGACGCCGACATCGTCCTGGCGAGCGTCTTCACGCTGGCGCGCGGTGAGGCGATCGAGCGCCTCGAGCCCGACGGCTTCGACTACGTGGTCATCGACGAGGTGCACCACGCTGCGGCCCGCAGCTACGAGCGTGTGCTCGCGCACCTGCGGGCGGGCTTCCTACTGGGCCTGACAGCGACTCCGTTGCGAGGCGACGGCGTCGACGTCGCCGACCTCTTCGGCGGTTACGCCGCCTTCGAGGCCGGCCTCGGGCGCGGGATCTCGTCCGGAGCGCTCGTCCCGTTCCACTACTTCGGCGTGCGCGACGTCATCGACTACCGAGGCATCCCCTGGCGCTCAGGGCGGTTCGAGCCCGAGGCGTTGGCCAGGGCCGCGAGCACGCACGAGCGGATGCGTCGCCTGGCCGAGGAGCTCACCGCCCACCCCGGCGCGCGGACGCTGTGCTTCTGCTGCACGGTCGCGCACGCGGAGTTCGTGGCGGGGTGGTTGGAGGAACACCACGGCATGCGCGCCGCGGCGGTCCACTCTCAGCCGACCTCGGCGGACCGCGCCCAGAGCCTGAGCGCGCTCGCTGGCGGCGACCTCGACGTGATCTGTTCGGTCGACCTCTTCAACGAGGGCGTGGACATCCCATCGGTCGACCGCGTCGTGATGCTCCGGCCCACCGGCTCGCGGGTGGTCTTCCTCCAACAGCTCGGCCGGGGGTTGCGCGCCGACCCGACCACCGGCAAGCGCGCGCTGACCGTCATCGACTTCGTGGGCAACCACCACGTGTTCCTCGACCGAATGAAGACGCTCCTCGCGCTGGGGACGGGCGCGCTCGCCACCGCCACCATGCTCACTTCACCGGCCAGGCTCGCGGCCTTGCTCCCACCGGGCTGCACGATCGACGTGGAGCTCGAGGCGATCGACCTGCTCTCACGCATGGTCCCCGACCCCTCCACGAGCGCGCTCATGGTCACCTATGAGGCGTGGCGCGCGCGCGCGGGAAGCCGGCCCCGAGCCGCCGAGGTCTACACCTCCGGCGCGAACCCGCTCGAGCTGCGCCGGGAGCTCGGCGGCTGGTTCGAGCTCGCGCTCGAGCGCGGAGACCTCGACGAGCACGAGGTCTCCGCGCTCCACACCCACCGTGGCCTCTTCGACGCGCTCTGCTCGGGCTCCCACACCCGCGACACGCTCGCGCTCCTCGAGGACCACCTCGTCGGCCAGGACGCGCACGCGCCACCCGTGGACCCGTCGGTGGCGCACGGCCTGCCGCGGGTCTCCGCCTCCGCAGGCAGGCTGGAGGTCAAGCCAAGGACGCCCGCACTTGGGTCCATGTTGCTGGAATTGCTCGAGTACCTGAGCGTCCGACGAGCCCGTCTGGATGGCGCCGGCCTGGGCGAGGGGTCCTCCTCTGTGCGCGCGCTCGCGCGGCGCGATCCGCTGGGGATAGAGCTGGATGTGCCGCTGGATGTAAAAGACCACGGCGTCTTCGAGCTCGACGCGCGAGCCCCGGACGGGTCGATCTGGCGGCTGCGCTTCGAGGGCTCCTCCTGCTCGCTCGCGAGGCCATTCGGGGTCGCCGGGAACGCGCTCTCCGAGTTGATCGACGGGCTGGGGCTAGACGGTCGGGTGGGCGGAGTGGAGTTCGTGGCGTCCCCGGATGGCTGGTCACTCCGGGGCGTCGACGCGGGGGCGACCCTGCCGTTCGGCTGGAGTGTCGGGGACGTGCTCGAGGAGTCGGAGCTCTTGGAGGTCGTCGAGGACACGCCAGATGAGGACCTGGCGCTCAGGCAGGCGCGCACGGGCGAGCACGTGCTCTTCCTCGCGGACCGCGGCGCCCTCGTGACCCCGACCCGGACGACGAGCGTGACGGCAAGCGCCGAGGTCGTCGAAGCGGTCGCCCTGACGGCCACGGGTGACGGCGACGCGCGCTGGCGCGTCCACGGGCCGGCGCGTCGCGAGGCCGGTGAGGACGAGTGGTCGATAGACGAGGTGGACTTCACGACCTGGCGGCTGCTGGGGTCGAAGCGGGGGGCCTCGAGGGAGCTGCCCGCGGGGTACTCCGACTGGGCGAAGGCCTACGCGGCGCGGATCGTGGCCGAGGTGGGGCGCGGCGCCGTGATCCAGCGGGGAGGCAAGACGTTGCGTGTCCTCGACCTGAGCGCCCGGGGCGGCGTGCGCGTCGACGGCGGGGAGGGAGGCTTCGGCGCCCGCACGGTCAGCGCGCTCGACCTCGCGTGGGTGCTCTTCGCCCACGCGCGGGTCGAGGGCGGTGACCTCGACGCCCTCGACCAACGCGCGGTCAACCTGCTGCGCTACCTCCCAGGTACACCCAGGGGCTCGACCCGTTACATCGACACGGGCCACGCGCTGACGCTGGTAGGGCACCTGTCGCCCGAGCCGCCCGAAGGCTGAACGCAGGGACGCTCGAGCCGCTGCATCGCGCTCCCGGACACAGAACGAAAAAGCCTCCGCGCCGTCGCGCTCGGCCACCTCGCGGCGAGTTATTCGCCGCCCGAAGCTAGAGAGTGTCCCTCAACGTGACGGTAGAGAGTCAACACGGGCATCGCTTCTCACCGCCGGGGGTCGTCAACGCATCGACCTCTCCGGTGTGTTGCGTGTTTGGGCATCGAGCATGGGGTCAGTCGTGAAGAGAGGTGAGGGGTGATGGAGTTGGCGGAGGCCATGAGGGTAGCGTCAGGGCGAGGGCGCGGCGACGCGGCGCTCGCCTGGGCGGCGGTGTCGAAGGAGGTCACGGCCCAGGCTCGCGTCTTCATGAAGGGGTCGAGCGGGGCCGATGATCTGGCCCACGACGCCCTCGTCGGGTGGATCGAGAAGCCAGCGCAGCTCATCGAGGAGCGCGGCCCTCGCCACGAGCGCTCCGCGAGGGCGTTCGTGCGCAGGTCTGTCTTGAGGCGCGGGGTCAAGGCGAACACGCGCAGGCGCAACCGTGAGGTGAGGCAGCAGCAGTGGCTAGAGGTCCACCGCCCTGCATCTCGGGAGGGACGCCAGGAGGACATACTGCTCGTCGAGTCGTTCGTGTCGAGCAGCGCGCTGCTCGACACGAACGACTCCGCCGAGCAGGTCCTCGAGCGCCTGCGCGACACGCTCGGCGAGGCGCTCCGAGACATCGCCACGCGCAAGGACGCGAGACGCAACGCGCTGAAGAGCCTGCACGAGCGTCACGCGGTGGCGTTCTCGAGCACCACGGCTGGCGAGCTGGTCGAAGCCGCCACCGCCCGCTCGAGTGATGAGGCGCTGCGCCTCGCCAGGCAGTCGATGAACAAGCGACACTGGCGGATGCGCGCGATGCTCTTGACGACCGAGCGTGAGCTCCAGCCCGCGCTCATTGGCTGGCTCAACACGAGGAGGTTGACGCAGGCGTCGGACGTCGCGCTCGTGAGGAGGTACCTCGAGCTCGTCGTCACGTGAAGCCGTCGGCGCGCCCGCGCCTGGGTCACGACACGGCCGCTGGGGACCGACGACCTCGACGCCGCAACTGTCCGCGGCTCGGTCGGTCGTGACTCCCTGGACATGTAGGGGGCCGACGATGGGTCTGCTTCCCGATATACGTGAGCGATATACGTGAGGAGGAGCGAATGGGAGCGTTGATGAAACCAGAGGACGGGCTGCTGATGAGGTTGGGCAAGGAGGCCGCGACGCACGCGCTCTCACTCTACCACCTCTGCCTCGACGAACGGGTCCCCACGAGCGCTCGCGCCGCGGGCGTGGCCGCGCTGGCCTACCTGGCGATGCCCGCAGACCTGGTCCCCGACGTCTTGCCGCTGGTCGGCCTCACCGACGACGCTGGCGTGCTCGGCGCGGCCGTCATCAACCTCGCGTCGAACTTGAGCGAGCGGCACCGACGCCTGGCCAGGCGCACGCTCAAGAGCCTCCTTGGGTGAGGTGTCCGCGACGGTCATGGCGATGGACACGCGAGGTCTCGGGGCTCGAAACTGTCCGCTCACACCGACCGGCAGCCTCGAACAACGAGAGGATCCCGCCCAGGAGGCCCGAGATGACCGACGACACGAACACCCCCACGCCGGCACACCTGCGCCCGGTGGGTGTGGGTGAACCCTCCAGCGAAGGCCTCCGCGTCGTCGACGGCATGCTGGAATCTGGCCTGAGGCAGCGGACTCGACCCGGTCGCCCCGACCTCGCCGTGGAGCTCGACGACGACGACCTCGCGTTCCTGGGTGCGTACGCCCCGCCCGAGCTCGACGCCGAGCTCCTGCCGGCCGTCGAACCCCGCGAACCCGACCCGCTCGACGCGCACCTCCCGCCCAGCGACCCCTCGACCGAGCTCGACACGACCTACGGGGACGTCGTGGCGCTCGACAGATGGCGCGCGCACCAGCGCGCGCTCGAGAACCACGAGAACCTCCACCCCGGCGAAGACCGCAGCGACTGGTGCGTGGACGTCCTCGCCAGCAGCCGCGCGGCGACCAACAGGAGGTTGCGCTCGCTCGACGTCGGAACGCTCGTCGACATGTTCCCCGACCTCGCCGCCAGGGTCGACGCCGTGGGCGCCCGCTTCCTCCTCGCGCGCATCGACGCCATGCTCGCCGCCGACCCACAGAAGGACGCAGTGGACCCATGACGCACCGTTTACACACCCGCCCCCGGTGGTGCATCCTCCCCGCAAACCTCACGTTCACTGCACACGGTTCGGGACACCAGGAGACCTCGGGATGACGATTTGGTCCCTCCACGTCGACGAGTCGGGAGACTTCTCCGACGACGCCACCGAGCGCATATGGGTCGCGGGCGTGCTCTCACGCCACGCGAACACGCCCTCGCTCGAGCGCGCGCTGCGTCGCGGGCTGCGCGCGGCCGCGCCGCACGTGCCCTGGCCGCTCCACTCCACGCTCCTCCTGCGCCCCGTCTGCCACGCCATCTGGTGGCACGCCGCGGGCGAGCCCGAGCCCGCCCCGGGCGGCGCCCGAGGAATCATCGACTGCGCCCGCGCCGACGCGCCTGGCGCCCTGGACGCGTGCCTCGAGGCCCTCGCTGCCCGGCGCGAACCGCGCCGTCGAGACCTCATCGACGTGGAGCGCGCGGTGCGGCGAGATCCCGCGCTGGCGAAGCTGCGCGCCTACACGCACGACCGGATCGAGGCCGTGGCAGGCGCGCTGCGAGGGGCGTCACGCTCGGGCGGGGCGCCCGAGGTCTTCGCCGTCCTGTGCTCGGAGGGTGAGCCCGGCGCGACCCTGCGCGACCCCTCCGCCAGCGGCCTCTCGAGGCTCGATCGCTACCTCCAGTGCCTCGCCGGGCTGCTCGAGCGCGCCCGCGACGCCATCGCCGCCGCGGAGCCTGGCGACGCGCACCGCGTCGACGTCACGCTGGCGACCAGGGACGTCCTCCACCCGCTGCTCGGCGAGCAGGCGCCGCTGTCTCGCGACGGCTTCGCCGTCGTGTGTGAGGCGCTGTCGGTCTCGGAGTCGGACGTGACGTTCACGTGCGCTGGCCTGCGGCGCTACGATCAGGACGCCAGCGCGCTGCTCGTGGCCGCCGACCTCCTCGCCAACCGCTGCTTCCGCGACGTCCGAGGAGGCGTCTCTCTGCGCGACGTCCGCGTCAGGCTGCTCGACCACGTCGGCCTCGACCTCCACACGCACGCGCGCCCCGACCTGCCGCTCCTCGTGGCGATGGGCGAGGCGCGCGAGGTCGTCATGTCACTCGCGAGCGACGCGCCGATCTCCCCGGCGAGCCTGACCCGCTCTCACAGGTGGGCCCGCGACCAGGCCACCGCGTGGAACAACGCCAACCCGAACGCCAAGGACAGGAGCTGATGGAACTCGAAGACGCGCTGCTCGCGCTCGGATCGACCGACCCCGACGTCCGCGCCGCCGCGCTCAAGTTGATCGCCGAGCACGTCCTCTCGACGACGGCGCCGTCGCTCGCGCGCAGCTCGTGGGGCGAGGACACCGTCGACGAGGCCACGCACCTCATGCTCCTCGAGCTCTGTCAGCGCGACAGGCCGATGTCCGCCAGGAGCCCCGCCGCGTACCTGCGCATGATCTTGTTCAACGCGTGCCGAGCCGTCTACCGACGTGACAAGAGGCGACGTGGGCACGAGGTCCTGCAGCCCGGTGGCGAAGACGACCACCCCAGGGAGGGCGCGACGCACCACGACGTGACCTCCATCGCCGAGGTGATGGAGGGCCAGACGATCGTGCCGGCCGAGGCGTTCGAGGCCGGCGGGGACCAGGTCGTCGAGTGCATCGCCAGGCACCTCATCGAGGTCGTCGCGCCCTCCATGAGCTTCCGCGGAGACGGCATCGAGAGCACCAAACTGTCGATCCGAGAGCTCACGGACATCTACGTCGAGAAGTACACGATGGACGAGCTCATCTCCTCGAGCTTCAGCTCGGCCGATCCGTCGGCGAAGGAGCTGCGCGCGAGACGTGATAAGATCAACCGCCGGTTCAGCCGCGCGCGCGAGCGACTCCTGAAGACGCTCGAGGATGGCGGCCCTGAAGAGCAACGGTCCGATGAAGACCTCCTGCTCATGCACCGGTTCATTCAGTCGGTCATGTCCAGATCTCGAGCCCAGCAACTGAGAACATCTGGCTGAAACGGTCCGCGCGGGTCCCAGTGGGACTCTAACAGAGTGAACGGGCGAGGAGGGTCTCCCAAGAGACCGCGCCCACCCCACGAGAACACGACCGCGGCGCCCCATCGCGTCGACATGAATCGCCACCGGGCGAGAGGAAGATAGAAGATGAGCGAGCACGAGCAGATCGACGACGCCCTGCGTCGACTGGGCCTGGAGGGATACCAGGCCGGCGCGCCCGACATACAACGCCCCCCGAAGGCGGACGCCAGCAAGGGCCTCGCGGGCTCCCCGCCCGACCTCGCCGCGTCCCGCGACCAGCCCGCCATCGACCTCCTCCACGCCTCCATCGAGCGCGTCGGCTTCGAGATCGGCTGGCTGCCGCGCAACACCCGCATCCTCGAGCTCTTCCACCCGGCCGGCCCACCAGACCTCGTCCCCAGACCGACTGACGCCTGCGTCGAGGTCGAGGAGGGCGTGCTCCGCGTCGACCTCTCCGGGATCGACGAGGTCGTCGCCCTGGAGCCAGGCGGAGAGGAGGGCCTCTACATCAGGTTCTCACCCTCCGGTGCTGTCTCTTATACACATCTGACGCTGCCGACGATCTACTCTGTGTAGA
>CAJXPN010000109.1 GCA_913058025.1 uncultured Myxococcales bacterium
GCCGCGTCGCCCCGCTCCCCGCGCGCGTCGACGTGCGGGTAGATCCTCGCGATGACCTCTGGCGCGCGCACGCGCCCGAGCGCCGCGAGCACCTCGAGGGTGGGCGTCGTCGTCGGCGTCTTCTTCAGGGCGAGCATGACGTCGAGCCACGCGTCGAGCCCATCGAACCCTCGCCGCGCCATACGCAACGCGACGTGGCGCGGCTCCCACAGGAACCTCTGGGTCGCCGCGAACCGATCCACGGCCTCGCCGTCTTCAGCGAGCAGCGCGAGCGAGCACACGGACCGCTCGTACTCCCAGTCACCTCGGGCCGACGTGAGCGCGAGCGCCGTGACCTCGGGGTCGGGGAGGGACTGATAGAGCCTGAAGACAGAGCTCGAGGTCCACCCGTCTTCGGGCACCTGGTCGCTGTGCGAGCGCGCGATGGCGAGCGCGGCCTCGCGCGCTCCGGCGGGGCACCATCCGATGTGATACAGCGTCCCCTCGTCTCGCTTGTAGGTGATGGTGTCGAGGACGAACCCGTACAGCGTCGACCACGGCAGGAGCACCCGAAGCGCCCGCGCCAGGTACATCCACGCGCGCCAATGTTGACGCCGTAGCTTCGCGCCGCGCAACACCTCGAGCAGCTCGTCCGCGCTCGAGTCCTCCCCGAGGATGCGCGACCTCTCCCGCACGCGCTTCTGGCTCCAGAGCTTCGAGTCGTCGAGGTCCTGCGCGAGCAGCAGCGACGCCCAGAACGCGGCCTCCTCTCGCGTGACGGCGCCGTCGCGCTCGGGCAGCACCTCGTCGAGCTCGTCGAGGCGCGTCCAGAACCTCTTGCCCATCCTCGCCGCGAGCGCGACGGCGGCCTCGCGGTCGAAGGGCCTGGGCTTCGCGTCGACGGGCCACCTGGGCCAGGGTTCGGCCAGGCCCTCGATGAGAGCCGGGTCGAAGGTGTGGTGCCTGGGCGTCTCGAGATCGAGGTCTCTCATCGGGCGTGCTCCCGTGTCGGCGGTTCGGTGTGACGGACACTAGACCAGGACCGCACGCACCTGCACGCGCGGAGGCACGCCTTGACGCTCACGCGGGCCAACCCTTAACTGAGTGTGTCGTCGCGCGGTCGTGGTGAACGCGCTCGAACCGAAGGAGAAATCATGTGGGGGGCACCCTCTCGACACCTCGGCCTCGCGGCCATCGCGCTCGTCTCTCTCTGCGCGCTCCACGGCTGCGCCACGCTCGAACCCCTCGAGCCCAACAACCAATACCCGACGCGCAAGGAGGTGAACTCCTACTGGGACGACGTCGTCCCCGAGCCTGAGATGAGCTTGGTGAGCGAGGCGCGGCACACCATCCTCGAGCCACACTTCGTGGACCAGTGGACCCTGAAGAACGCCCCGCTTCGCACGGGAGACACCTCGATGTCTCCCAGGAACGCGCTCGAGTCCTTCCTCGTCGCGTCGGGTCAGGGGCTCTCTTACCAGGGCTCGTGCAACGTCGAGGAGAGGGTCCGATTCCGCGCTCGTCATGGCGCCCGAGCGAGCGATGAGCTCAGGAATTACATGCGCGCCCACTGTGGGGTGTCACATGATTTCGAGAACTACCGACTCATCGTGAAGGAGAAGACTGAACCCACCGAGTATTCGCCCGAGCGCGTGCTCGAAGAGTATGGCGACGATCTGGCGCGCGCCGTGGCAGAGCTCGAGTGCCAGTGCCGTAGCCCTCGTATGTCGATCGCCTTCGATCAGGACGCCACTCATGTCTTCGTCGCGGTGCTGCAGTCCTTCGAGACCTTGTATCGTGCGCCGGATGACGCGAGCCCCCGATTGCGCCGTGACACCGACGGCAACGTCCGCGTTCGGCTTCGCTCTCGCCGTCGCCTCGCGAGCGTGCGTGGGTTCGTCAGTCTTTCGTCCGGTGAAGCCGTCGATTGCAGGACGCTCGAGTCCGACCAGCCACGTACGCTCGAGCTCTCTTGCCCCATCGGGGGCGATGTCGATCGGGCCGCGCTCGTGATCGATCTCCTGGTCCTCTCGGGCAAACGTTGGCGAGAGGATTGGTTCACCCTCAACTACACCGCCGAAGGGTCCGACCCCCGCCGCTACGAGCGCTCGTTCTACCCGGGCGTGGCCGATGAACACGTCCTCGAGCCCGACGCCCAGGGCTTCAACCAGTCTTTTGTCGACGGGCTCAACGCGTTTCGCGCCGAACGCGGCCTGCCGCCCTTCGTCGAGGACGAACGCCAGACCCGAGTCGTCGGGCACCTCTATCCGCTCATGATGTCGAAGCGTGGGGACTTCGAGTCCTACTTCGCCATCATGAATGCGATCCGAGCGGGTTGGGAGGTCGCAGTCCCCGACGTGATCGGTGCCGTGGTCGGTTGGGAGAGCGTCGACGGCCACAGATCCACTTCGCTAGGCGAGATGCTGAGTGAATCCTATACGCTCAGGCGTGTCGCGCTCCACCCTGGTACGGGCCAGGTCGCGCTGGGTCGGAACATCCACCCAGACGGGAGCTACCGCCTGTTCGTCATCCTCTACGAGCAGATGCCCGACACCACTCACTACGAGCGCATCAAGAAATATACGAAGACGATCAACCGGATGCGCGAGCGCATCGGCAAGAGAAAGGTGCGCCGCTACAGGGACTTCAACGACCTCACGGCGGCGCTCTCGGGCAAGGTCGAGTCTGGCGAGATCTCTCCTGCGCGCGCGCGCGAAGACATCCGGCGTGAGGTCTCGAAGACACTGGGTTACGCGGTCTCGACCTATGGGTTCTTCGTCTCTGACCTCGATCATATCTCCGTGAGTGGATCTCTCGTCGAGCTCGACGACGTGAACGTCGCGATGATGGTCGCTCCGTACCACTCGAAGACCCACCCTCACTCGCGCTACCTCGTCGTGATCGCGTTCGCGTGGTTGCCGGAGTGACGCGTCGGCGTCATGTCTCGCTCGTCGTTTGGTGACTGGAGGGCTGCTCGAGCTCCGCGAAGCCAGGGGAGATGTCACCGCCCCACTTCACGTTCACGGGCTCCCCGTCCAGCCCCTGCCCGCTCACGATCCCCAGGCACAGGTCGCCGCGCCCCTGCTGGACGTCGAGCAGGTAGGTCAGGCCGTCGTGGTGGGTCATCATGATGAGCTGGTGGGTGATGCCGTCGGCGGTGGCGTAGGAGCTGGTGGCCTGGACGTCCGAGAAGGTCAGGCCGTGGAGCTGGCTGACGGCGACCGTCCACCCGAAGACCGCGGCCCATCGCTCCACGCCCGCGCCGACGACGGGGCTGAATCGGCTCAGGTGCGCCTTGAGCGTGGGCACGCCTGCCAGGCACCAGCGCGCGATCTCCCAGCCGTCGGTGCGCCCTATGCGTACGCGTGAGAGCGCGCCGCGGGCGTACGGCTGGGCCGTTCGCCACAGCGCCTCGTCCTCCTGTTGGGCCCACAGCAAGCGGTGGATCGCGACGTCGATCCGCTCCGGTTCCTCGGCTGCGCGCTGGACCGCGCTCCTTATCTCTCCGAAATCCATGGGTATTCGGCCTCTTTTGGGGTGGTGTCATCAAGCCGCTTGTCAAAGGGGCGAGCATCACTATGATGTGCGCGCCTCGGCGCGCGGCGCGTGCGAAGCACGGCGCGAGCCCACTCAGAGGCAAGGCCGACCACATCACGCACTGGCAGAAGAAGCTCATGAAGACACGCAATATCGCGATCATCGCCCACGTCGACCACGGCAAGACCACCCTCATCGATGGGCTCCTGGGCCAGGCATCGGCCGTCGTCTCCCACCGCGCGCTCTCCGAGCGCGCCATGGACTCCAACGACCTCGAGCGTGAGCGTGGCATCACCATCTTCGCCAAGTGCACCGGCATCCAGTGGGCCGGCCACGACATCAACATCATCGACACCCCGGGCCACGCCGACTTCGGCGGTGAGGTCGAGCGCGTCCTGAAGATGGTCGACTCGGTCCTCCTCCTCGTCGACGCCTTCGAGGGCCCGATGCCCCAGACCAAGTTCGTGCTGCGCAAGTCGCTCGCGCTCGGTCACCAGCCCGTCGTGGTCATCAACAAGATCGACCGCCCGGACTCGCGCCCCGACGCCGTCCTCGACATGGTCTTCGACCTGTTCGGCGACCTGGACGCCTCCGACGATCAGCTCGACTTCGAGGTCATCTACGCCTCGGCCAAGGAGGGCTACGCGATCAACGACCTCGACGACCCGCGCGAGGACCTCACCCCGCTGCTCGACCTCATCGTCGAGAAGGTCCGCGTCCCCGGCGGTGACCCCGACGCCACGCTCCAGATGCAGGTCGCCACGCTGAACTACGACGCGTACCTGGGCCGCGTGGCCATCGGCCGCGTCTTCAACGGCAGCGTCGCCATCGGCGACCGCGTCTCGGTCTGCAAGCGAGACGGCTCCATCGAGCACGCGCGCGTCACCAAGCTCTGGGGCTTCCGCGGCCTGGACCGCGTCCAGCGCGAGTCCGCCACCGCCGGCGACATCATCGCCATCACCGGCTTCGACGGCATCCTCCCCGGCGACACGCTCAGCGCCCCCGACGACCCCCAGCCGATGCCGCTGATGGCCATCGACGAGCCCACCCTGTCGATGGTCTTCATGATCAACGACTCGCCCTTCTCCGGGCTCGAGGGCAAGTACGTCACCAGCCGCCAGATCAAGGACCGCCTCGATCGCGAGCTCGAGGCCAACGTCGCCCTGCGCGTCGAGCCCACCCCCCGCGCCGAGGCCTTCATCGTCTCGGGTCGTGGCGAGCTCGGGCTGGCGATCCTCCTCGAGACGATGCGCCGCGAGGGCTTCGAGCTCCAGGTCTCTCGCCCGCAGGTCATCATGCGCGAGGACGAGAACGGCAAGACCCTCGAGCCGATCGAGGAGGTCGTCATCGAGGTCGAGAACGACTACGCTGGCACCGTGATCAACAAGCTCCAGCAGCGCCGCGGCAACCTGGTCAACGTCCACTCGAACCAGGACAACTCCCAGCGCCTCGAGTTCCTCGTCCCCTCGCGCGGCCTGCTCGGCTACCGCTCGGAGTTCCTCACGGACACCCGCGGCACCGGCATCATGTACTCGGTCTTCCACGGCTACGAGCGCCACCGCGGCGACATCCCGAGCCGCCGCAACGGCGTGCTCATCGTGCTCGAGAAGGGCGAGACGACCACGTACTCGCTCCACAACCTCCAGGAGCGCGGTAAGCTCTTCATGGGCGCCGGCGCGGAGGTCTACAACGGCCAGATCCTCGGCGAGCACGCCCGCGAGAACGACCTCGTGGTCAACCCCTGCAAGCGCAAGCAGCTCACCAACGTCCGCGCCTCGGGCACCGACGCCTCGCTGCTCCTCACGACCCCCATCGAGCACACGCTCGAGTCCGCCATCGAGTTCATCGGTGACGACGAGTACGTCGAGTTGACCCCCACCTCGATCCGCCTGCGCAAGGCCATCCTCGACCACTCGCTGCGCAAGCGCTCCTGATTCGGGGCACGGTTTCGAGCGCGCTCTGTCGTTGTTCGGCGCGCCGAAACCGTGCTAGGATTTTCCCACTTCCAAATATACCGACCAGGACCTGCCTCTCAGTGAGGCGCTCCTGGTTCGGGGGGCATGGCGCGAATCGACATCGCCTCTCGTCGAGTATTCGAACACGACGCGGTGCGACGATTCATGGAACCCAACTCCATCATGGCGCTCACCGACGGTGAGTTCAGAGACGAGTTCGAAGATTTCGTCGTCGGCGTCGCGGTCAAGCTCCGGCAGGGCCTGCGCCTGAAGGTCGAGCTCGACGACCTCGTCGCCTATGGATACCTCGGCCTGCTCCAGGCGAGGACGCGCTACATCGATGGCTCCAAGGCGACCTTCAAGAGCTTCGCCTACTACCGCGTGCGCGGCGCCATGCTCGACGGCTGCCGCAGCGAGGGCTGGATGTCGCGCAGCCGCTCGGTCTCCATCAAGTCCGTCTCCTCGGCCAACGGCTACCTCGAGAGCCACGCCCAGGCCAACTCCGACGCCCCCCCCTCCCGCAGCCTCGACGAGGCCGTCTCCCGCGTGGGCGACCTCGCCGCGGATGTCCTCACGATCATGTTCGTCGAGGACGAGTCCGACTTCGACCAGGTCACCGCGCCCCGCGGCGGCGGGCAGGTCGAGGCCGTCGAGCGCTCCGAGCGCTCGACCACCCTCAAGGCCGCGATCGCCGAGCTCGACGATCGCGAGCGCGAGATCATCGAGCGCCACCACTTCGGTGAGGACACCATCACCCAGATCGCCAAGGACCTCGGCTTCAACAAGTCATGGGTCTCGCGCATCCACGCCCGCGCCATCACGAAGCTGCGCCGGATCCTGCTCGACGCCGGCTACGACCCCGACTAGCGCCGCCCGGCTCACCCCTGGAGCGTCGGGTAGTCCGTGTACCCCTGGGCCCCTCCCCCGTAGAACGTCGAGGGGTCCGGCTCGTTGAGCTCGGCGCCCCTCTTGAACCGCTCAGGTAGGTCTGGATTCGCGATGAACAGGCGGCCGTACGCGATCGCGTCGGCCTCGCCGCTCGCCAGCAGCGCCTCGCCCGTCTCGGCGTCGTACCCCGCGTTCGCGATGATCACACCGCCGTAGTTCGCGCGGAGCGTCCCGATCACGCGATCCTCTGGCGCGACGCCGCCCGCGGGCTCGAGCGTGTGCAGGTATGCCACGCCCAGCGCGTCGAGCGCCTTCGCCGCCGCCCCGTACGTCTCCTTGCGGTCCTCGTCGTGTGAGCCGCCGCCCGTGCTGTGCGGCGAGACGCGCACGCCGACGCGCCCCGCTCCCCAGACCTCGACGACCGCCTCGGTCACCTCACGCAGCAGCCTCACCCGGTTCTCGACCGCGCCGCCGTACTCGTCCTCGCGAAGGTTCGTCCCCGTGTGCATGAACTGCTCGAGCAGGTACCCGTTCGCGGCGTGGACCTCCACGCCGTCGAAGCCCGCGTCCTTGGCCCGCCGCGCGGCGGCGGCGTAGTCGGCCACGATCCCTGGGAGCTCGTCGAGCTCGAGCGCGCGCGGCGTCACGAACGGCACGGGCCCATCGAACGTGAACGCGTTCCCGTCCGGCTTGACCGCCGACGCCGACACCGGCGCGCCGCCTCCCGGCTGGTAGCGCGGCAGTGAGATCCTGCCCACGTGCCAGAGCTGGGCGAAGATGAGGCCCCCCGCCTCGTGCACCGCGTCCGTGACGAGCCTCCACCCCTCGACCTGCGCGTCCGTGTGCAGCCCCGGCGTGTCCGGGTAGCCGATCCCCTGCTGGGAGATCTGCGCGGCCTCACCCACGATCAGCCCCGCGCTCGCGCGCTGCGCGTAGTACTCGGCGTGCAGCGTCCCCAGCGCGCGCTCCTCGTCCGCCCGGCTGCGCGTCAGCGGCGCCATGATGACGCGGTTGGGAAGGGTCAGATCGCCGACCTTCAGCTCCTTGAACAGCTCCGTGGGCTCACTCATCTCGTCGCTCCTTTATATGCGGTCGCATGTTTCGCAAGCACAACAGTGGTCGCGCATGGAGAGGGGTCAAGAGGTTGATGGGATCTTGCCGAGCGTGGGCTAGTCGATTAGAAGACGCGCGAACGAGGACCCCAATGAGGAGCGAACCGATGAAGATCCTGCTGCTGCATGCGCGCGACCCCGACGACCCGATCCTCGACCACGAGTTCGAGTGCTTCGTCGCGCGCAGCGGCGAACCGGAGGCGTCGTTCGCCCAGATCAACCTGACGACGACGAGCCCGCTGGGCCCCGAGCTCCTCGAGGGAGCGAGCTGCGTGATGGTGGGCGGCAGCGGCGCCTACTCGCTGGTCAAGGGCGGCGCGGACTGGTTCGAGCCGATGCTCGAGCTGATGCGCGAGATCGTCGCGCGCAAGATCCCCATGTTCGCGTCATGCTTCGGCTTCCAGGCGCTCGTGGTCGCGCTCGGCGGCGAGCTGCGCGCGGAGCGCGACCGCGCCGAGTTGGGCACGTACGCGCTCACGCTGACGGACGAGGGCCGCGCCGACCCGCTCTTCTCCGAGCTCCCCGCCACGTTCGACGTCCAGCTCGGCCACAACGACTCGGTCATGAGCCTGCCTGACGGGTTGGTCCACCTCGCGAGCACAGAGCGCTGCCTCTACCAGGCCGTGCGCGTGCCCGGCGCGCCGATCTACGCGACCCAGTTCCACCCCGAGCTCACCGATCAGGACAACATCAAGCGCTACCTTCGCTACCTCGAGCACTACATCCTGCCCGGCGAGTCCGTCGCGCAGGCCGAGGAGCGCGCCTACTCGATGCACCGGCCGAGCGTGGCCGCGAACTCGATGATCGAGCGGTTCCTCTCGCTGATCTGAGGCGCCCGCCTCAGGCCCCGAAGGCGGCCTTGAAGTCGCGCTTGGACCAGCGCATGAACAGGGGCAGCGCCAGCGGCAGGCAGCAGCTGCTGATCCCGAAGCCCAGGATCACCATCCCCGAGACCCACGCCCACTTCTTGCGCGGCATCCACATCGTGATCGCCTGGAAGACCGAGAACCCCAACAGCAGCGGCGTCATGATGATGGTCTGGAAGATGAGCTCCGAGTCTTCCGTCGTCACCGACAGGCCGACGAACGCCGCGATGATCATCATGTAGACGACGATCAGCGCGCCCGCGTAGAGCCTGTAGAAGAGGACCGTGCGCTGGACCTCCTCCTCGCTCGCGACCTCCACCTCGAACATGCCCGGCCTCGGTGGCCGGTTGTCCGCGGGCTGGGCCCAGTCGTTCATCCCCTGGTTGGGGTTCGCCTTGGGGCGTTGGTTCGGGGGCGGGAAGGGCGGGAAGTCGTCGCTCATGGTTTCGCCTCGTGCGCGAGTTGGCGGTCGGTGTGTGGGTCCTGCCCACAGGATAGAGAATCTGGATCGTGCCTGCCAGAGTCGTCCCTTACGATCACGTAACCGACCCACGCCGACAGCCCCGCCGACCACGCGTAGAGCATCACCAGCCGCGCGAAACCGTCGACCGCGCCCACGATCCATGGGACCGGACCGAGCGCCGGGATCGCCACGGCCAGCGCGACCTTCCACCCCTGTCTCTTATACACATCTGACGCTGCCGACGATCTACTCTGTGTAGA
>CAJXPN010000110.1 GCA_913058025.1 uncultured Myxococcales bacterium
GAGATTTCTGCCTGTCTCGTGGGCTCGGAGATGTGTATAAGAGACAGGTCCTCGGGGCCCTCGACGACGCCGTCGTCGTCCGTGTCCTGATAGAGCATCAGGTCGTAGTTGCCGCGCGCGGGGACCTTCGAGACGACCTGAACCCAGTACGGGGTCGTGGTCGTGGCGGGGCTGGCGTCGGCGGTCGCAGTGAAGGTGACCGACTCACCCGAGCCGGTGCCCTCCGAGCGGCCGACCTCGTTGGAGCCGGCGGCGTCCGAGTAGACGATGAGGTCCAGGTCGGCGCGCGCGCCGTCGAAGTTGATGTAGGCCTCGGCGGCGGCGCCCTCGATGACGTCGAAGCGGTACCAGTCCATGTCGCCCTCACACTTGGAGAGCCGGCTGAAGAGGCCGGGCGCGTCCAGCGCGCTGGCGCTGGCGCCCGTGTCGTTGTCCTCGGAGGAGTCGTCGACGCAGGGGGGCGCGTCCTGGACGCTCACGTCGAGCTGGTAGGAGTTGCTCTCGACGCCCGTGTAGGTGTTGACCTGGTAGACGACGTACTGCTGCTGAGTGGCCGTGTACGTGAGCGTCTTGGGCGACATCGCGCCGGTCGTGGACACGAGCTCTGCGCCGGTGGGGCCGTCGCGGAAGAGCCTCACGTCGACGTTGCCCGCGCCGGGGTCGAACGTCGTGGTGATGTCGATCGTCTCGCCGGGCTCGAGCAGCGTGCGGAACCAGTCCTTGTCGTCGGGCGTGCCGCACACGAGCAGGTTGTAGGACCCCTCGCCGAGCTCGACCGCGTCTGCGCGCACGTCGTTGTTCTCGAAGACGTCGGGGCAAGCGGGGTCTGCGGGACCCATGCCGTCGACGTACATGTGGAGCTGGTAGCCCACACGATCAGGGAACTTACCGTACACGCGAATCGTGTAGCGGCCGTCGGAGGGGGCCGTGTAGCTCACGATCTCGTCGTCGGTGTCGGTCGTGCCTGCGGCGACGGCCGAGCCATCGGGCGCGAGGATCTCGGCGTCGAGGTCACCCACGCTGACCTTGTGGAGGACCTCCCAGCGGACCTCCTGTCCGGCGGTGAGGTCGACGGAGAAGAAGTCCTCGTTCGTGTCGCAGAACTGGAGGCCGGGGAGCGCGAGGTCTGCCTGAGACGAGGGGTCGAGCGAGACGGCGTCGGCGAACGTGTCGTTGCCAGCGCCCGCCTCGAAGCGGTCCTCGATGCAAGGCGGGCCCTCCTCGATGTCGATGTCCAGGTCGTACTCCACGTTGCCGCCCGAGTTGAGCGTGGCCGCGAGGAAGTAGGAGCCTCCGCGATCCGCCTCGAAGACGATCTGCTGACAGCGGATGTTGGGGGTGTCGCCGGCGACGATCGTGTCGAACTCGAGGATGACGGCGCACTGCGCCTGCTCGGGCCCACGGAGTCGAAGGTCCACGCGGCCCTGCGAGAGGTTCTCGTCGTAGCAGAGGCGCGCGGTGAGCTTCTCCTCGGGGAGCATGTTGACCTGGTAGAAGTCACCGTCGACGCAGAGGCGGAGGTCTTGATAGACCTGCTCGGTCACGACCGAGGCCGCCGAGCAGATGTCGTTGTTGTCCGGCCCGATCTCGAACGGGTCGAAGCAGTCGTTGTCGACCTGGTCCCATTCGACGATGTAGTCGACGTTGCCGATGCCGCCGCGCACGACGACCTCGACGACGTACAGCCCCGCGTCGGTCGAGAGAAACTCGATCCGCTCGGAGTCACCGACGGTCTCTGCCGCGAGCGGTGAGCCGTTGGGTGCGACCACGAAGAGGTCGACGTCGCCGAGGCGACGCTCGGCCTGAGCCGTGAGCTCGACGACCTGGTTCGCCGCCACGTCCAACGTGAAGAAGTCGCGGTCGGTCGTGCCCGCGGCGCCAAGCGCCGAGCAGACCTGGAGGTCGCGGTACTCGACGCCCTCGTCGAGCGGCATCGCCGTCACGTCGGTGTCGTTCTCCTCGAGCGCGTCGTCGAAGCACGGGGCCGGGTCGGCCACGTCGATGGTGAGCGCGTAGGGGATCCTCGGGTCGACGATCGTGCCGCGCACCTGGATGAGGAACGTTCCGCCGGCGGGAGTGCCCCAGCGGAGCTCGTCGGTGCCGCCCTCGACGCCAGGAGGTCGCGTCGCCGCGACGAGCTGGACCTGATTCTGGTTGTAGAGCGCGACGTCGAGGTTGGCGCCGCCGGTCTCGTACTCGATCCTGGCCGTGATGACCTGACCCGGCACGACGCCGTTGATCTGGAACCACTCGCCCTGGACGTTCTCGTCGCAGAAGAACGGCCCGTTGACGTTCTGCTCACCGCGGCCATCGATGGTGACGGGGAACGCCTCCTGGATGATGTAGGGCGTGAGCGTCTCGCCGCCGTCCTGGGTGGTCACGGGGCTGTGGTTGTTGCCGTAGTTGTCGGGGGGGCAGAGAGGCGGCGCCGCCTCACACAGACCGACGGAGGCGCTGGCGACCTCGTCGGGGTTGCTCCCGCGCTCGAAGTTGCAGACCTGATCACCTGGGCACTGGTCGTTTCGTCGGCAGCCCTGGCAGAGGCGAGGCTCGTCGACGCCGCTGGAGCGGCAGATCTGGCCGAGGATCTCGCAGCTGTCCTCGGTGATGCAGGTCTCCACGCAGATGTTCGTGGCGACGTCGGGGTCCGGGTTGGGCGTACACTCGTAGTTTCCAGGGCGGCCCACGACCGCCTCACAGTCGGTGGCGACCAGGCAGGTGCGCTCACACACGAACGACTGCGGGTTGCAGATCTCGTCGAGCGGGCAGTCCTTGTTCTCTCGGCAACCGTCGCGGCACGCGCCGGCGTCGCAGATCTCCCCCTCTACGAAGCGGCACTCCGCGTCCGGGTTGTCCGGGTCGGCCGTCGGGTCGCACGGCGGGCGCACGTCGCACTCACCGTCCTGGCACGTGTACGCGAGGCCGTCGCCGAGGTAGGCGCCGTAGGACGCGCAGTTGGCGTCGTTGGCGCACGTCCCATCAGGGACGCACGTCGCGGGCGTGATCGACTGCTCGCAGCGCTCGAAGTTCAGGCAGTCGCCCACAGTGCACGAGGCGTCGACGCACTCGCCGAACTCGCACTTGAGCGACGCGTCGCCGCACTGGGCGTCCTCGCGGCAGCCGGTCGTGCACTGATTGACCCCACCGATCTCCTGACAGATCGCGCCGGCGCCGCAGTCGACATCCTCCTCACAGGTATAGTCCTCACACGTCGCCGGCGCGCCGTCGACGCCGCCGCGGCAGTACTCGCCGAGGCCGCAGTCGGCCTCGCGCGTGCACTCGAGTTCTCCCTCGACACAGACGCCCTCGTCCCCGCAACGCTCCCCTTCTTCGACGCAGTCCTGCCGGAACTGACACGGCGTGGGATCGTCGGTGGGGACGGGTTCAGGGCCGCATGCGGCGGTAAACGCCACGCAAGCCCCCAACATAAGGAGGTATCCTCTCGTGCGCTCGATGATCATGCTTCCGAATCCTCTAATGACTCTTTGATTTATGGCCGGGCCGACGGACCCAGCGCCGCGTGGAGCCTCCTGTCACGGAGGCGTCATGCGGTCGTAACATAACAGCTTTAAAGGGACGTTTGTAGCGTTTCCATCCAGGCCTCACAGGCCGTCAGAACGGGCACGTCCACGCAACACGCGAAGAGGCCACGACAAGGTTTCAGGGCCACTCGTGGTGGGTCCTGGTCCTGTCGCGGCCTCTCCGATGCGCCGGCCTCACCTGAGCACATGGCTCAGGTCTCGTCCTGGTCCTCGCCCTCGGTCTCGGCGAGCAGCGCGAGGAGGTCACCCTCGTCGAGCAGCCTCGAGGTCGGGTTGCCCCAGACGTCGTTGACCGCCACGAGCTCTCCGTCTCCGAGCTTCGAGGACAGGTACACGGCGTAATACTCGCCGCCGTCCTCCGTCTTGAGGCCCGGGATCTTGTCGAGCGGCTTGCCCGACTCCGGCGAGAACAGCTCACACCGCACGCCCTCATCGAACGTGTCCCCGTTGACCTTGCTCGGATCCCCCAGGAACGGACTGAGGATGACGTTGTCTTCCTTGTCCCCCTGGCGAACCGTCAGCATGATGCCACGCTCCCCGCTGAAGAGGTGGTCGCACATCAGGTCTTCGCCGTGGGCGCCGAACGCCTTGGTGACCACGATGATCTGGCGTCCCTCCTTGAGGCTGGACAACCTGGACAAAGTCTTTGGGCGCTCCCCAAAGCCGTTCTTTTCGCTCGACATACGCCGCTCTCTTCGCTCAAAGTTCCGGTTCGTTTCTTCCACTTACCGCACATTTCGACCGCGTGACAAGGACACATTGAGAACGTCCGCGCGACGGTCGCCTCCAAGACGGTCCACACGATCATGGACGACACACTACGCGCCGCGCTCTCGCGTGACGCCGCAGACCTCTACGCGCTGGGCTGGCTGCTGGGAACCAGCGGCAACCTCTCCGCGCGCATCGACCACGAACGCTTCGTCATCACGGCGTCGGGTCGCCACAAGGGGCGCCTGACTCGGGAGGACTTCGTCGTGTGCGACCTCTCCGGCGAGCCTCGCCCTGGAGACCCGACGCCGAGCGCCGAGACACTCCTCCATTGCGCCATCTACGCACGCCTCCCCGACGTCGGCGCCGTCTACCACGTCCACGACCCCCACGCCGCGCTCTGCTCCGATCGAGACGCCGCCGCCGGCCACACCACGCTGGCCGACGTCGAGATGCTCAAGGCGCTCGGGTTCTGGGACGACGGCGCCCGCGTCGACGTCCCCATCATCCCGAACCCCGCGCACATCCCCTCCCTGCGCGACCACCTCGTCGACCACCTCGACGGCCACGACGTCTTCGTCCCCGCCGTCAACGTCCTGCGGCACGGCACCTACGCGTGGGGGGCGACCCCTTTCGACGCCATGCGCCACACCGAAGCGCTGGGCTACCTCTTCGAGTACTCCTGGAAGCAGCGGGAGTGAGCCCGAACGAAGAGAGGGCCGTGACCCATGAGGGTCACGGCCCTCTCGGGTCGGCGCGGCGTGGGCGGCTCAGGTGTAGTCGCGGATGAGCATCTTCGCGATCGTCTGGAGCTGCATGTTCGAGGTGCCCTCGTAGATGGAGCCGATCTTGGCGTCGCGGTAGTACTTCTCGGCGCGGTACTCGCGCGTGAAGCCGACGCCGCCGTGGAGCTCGACGCACTTCGAGGCGACCCGCTCGGCGACCTGCGACGTGTAGAGCTTGGCCATGGCCGCCTCCTTGAGGAACGGCTGCCCGGCGTCCTTGAGGCGCGCGGCGTTGTAGACCATCAGGCGCGAGGCCTCGATCTCGGTGGCGAGCTGGGCGATCTGGAACTGGACGCCCTGGTAGCTCGCGATGGACTGGCCGAACTGCTCGCGCTCGACGATGTGCTTCATGGCCGCGTCGAGCGCCCCTCGCGCCAGACCCACCATCTGCGCGCCGATGCCGATGCGGCCCTCGTTGAGCGTCTCGATGGCGACCTTGTAGCCCTTGCCGACCTCACCAAGCACGTTCTCCTTGGGGACCACGCAGTCCTCCATGATCAGCTCCACGGTCGAGGACGCGCGGATGCCCAGCTTGTCCTCCTTCTTGCCGACCGAGAACCCCTCGAACTCACGCTCGACGAGGAACGCGGTGATACCCTTGTAGCCCGCGTCGAAGTCGACGTTGGCGAAGATGATGAAGAGCCCCGCCTCGGCGCCGTTGGTGATCCAGAGCTTGTTGCCGTTGAGCAGGTAGTGGTCGCCCTTGTCCTGGGCCTTCGCGCGCAACGCGAAGGCGTCCGAGCCCGAGGCTGGCTCGCTGAGCGCGTAGCTCGCGACCGTGTCCGTGGTCAGGCGCGTGAGGTACTTCTGCTTCTGCTCCTCGGTCGCCCAACGCAGCAACGCGTTGTTCACCAACGTGTTCTGCACGTCCACGAACACCGACACGCTCGGGTCCACGAACGCGAGCTCCTCGATCGTCAGGATCGCCGAGAAGATCGACGAGCCGACGCCGCCGTACTCGAAGGGGACCTCGATGCCCATGAGGCCGTTCTCGAACACGGCCTTGATGAGATCGGGATCGAGCTTCTGCTCTTCGTCCATCTTGTGCACGCGGGGCAGGATCTCCTTCTGCGCGAAGGTCTTGATCGAATCTCGGAGGATCTGCTCGTCTTCGCTCAACATCGTGAGCGCGGGCTGCGTCGTCATCGCTGGCTCCATCATTCTCTACTCAATACACCATGACGCGCCTGGCCCCACGTCGGGGCGCGGTCGCGTCTAAACCGGACTCTCTTTAGTATAGATGTCGCGCACGCTTCAAGGGACGCGCGCAACCGTCTCGGGAGGAGGCGTCGGCGCCCCGACTGGCCTCCACAGCCACGCCATCGTCGAGAAGAAGAGGATGTGCTGGATCCCCAACGCGAGCAGCGCGATCCACATCTGCCCGAAGTACGCGCCGATCATCGCCGCCACGCCGTACCCCAGCGACACCGCGACCAGTCGCCTGCTCGTGTTGATCCCGATCGCCGCCGCGTTCATCCCCAACACGCACGTCTCCGCGAGCTGCTCGAACTGCACCGACACGCCCAGGTGGCTCGCCCCGAAGCGCAACACGAACAGGAAGATCAGCGACGACCACAGCAGCGCGATCAGCCTCCGGTTCGCCACGTTCCTGAACAGCTGCCTGTGGAACACCGCCGTGATCACTCCCGCGATGAGTAAGATACGCCAGAACACCGACAGCAGACCGTCGGTCCCGACCTCCGGCGCGCCCTGGTAGAGCGACCAGGACTGCGTCAGGCACAGCGTCGTGAACGCCACGCCGAACACGACGACCGCCCGCTGGCGCGAGCGCATTCCCGCCCTCATGTCGAGCTCGCGCTCGAACCGTTCGAGGTAGCTCACGCGCTCGGCGCGCGCTGCGAGCTCGCCCTCGAGCGCGGCGACCGAGGCGGCGAGCTCCGGGCTCGGGCTCGAGAGCTGCGCGAGCGCCGCGCGCGCGGCCACGACCTCTCCGCGCGCGATGCTCGCCCTGGCGCGCGACTCGATCGCGCCCCTCAACCCGGCCCGCGCGCCCTCGTTCTCGGACCATATGTTGAGCGCCTGCCGGAACCCGAACTCAGCCTCCATCAGGAACGCGGTCGTGTCCTCGGCCTCGCCCGCGCCACGCGCCAACCGGAGCATCGCCGCGGCCGCCGCGCTCAGCGTGTAGGAGGCGCGATGCTCGAGGTAACCCTCGACGGCCGCGGCGAACTCCCCCACGGATCCGTGCCGGTCGGCTCGCTCGCGCGCCATCGCGCGAAGCGCGATGGCCGCGAGCCCCTGCGGGACGTGCTCGCCGTAAACGCGCGGCGCCGACACGAACGCCGCGCCGCACACGTCCTCCAGCGTCTCTCCCTGGTGTGGAGGTTCATCCGTCAGGATCATGTGGAGGGTCGCGCCGAGGAGGCAGATGTCGGTGCGTTCGTCGACCTCCCTCGCGTGCGGCAGCGTCATCTCGGGGGCCATGAACACGGGCGTGCCCGCGAACCCCTGAGAGGTCTCGCGCGTGGGGAACCCCTCCACGGACTCCTCCACGAGCGACAGCGCGATGCCCCAGTCGAGCAGGTAGACCTCGCCGAACTCGCCTATCATCACGTTCTCGGGCTTGATGTCTCGGTGGACGACCCGGCGCGAGTGCGCGAACCTCAACGCGTTGCACACCTGGAGCAGCACGCGGAGGTGCCACACGAGGTCGACGTGGTCCTCGCCGGGCGCGCTCGCCCTGCCGGCGAGGACGTCCTTCCAGCTCACCCCCTCCACCCGCTTCATCACGAGGACAGGCTGACCGTTGGGTCGCCTCCCCAGCCCATACGCGGGCACCACGTTCGGGTGCTCCATCCGCCCCATGACGAGGGCCTCCTCGAGCACCCGGCCGTGCGTCCAGGCGTCATCCCCCTTTGGCTCCTTGATCGCGACCATGCGGCGCAACGCCTTCTGCTCTGCGAGCGAGACGATCCCCATGCCGCCGACCCCGAGCGTCTCGAGGACCTCGTACTCGCCCTCGATCCCGCGGTCGAACACCGTCGTGATCTCTGGGAGGAGGTCCGCCGCGTCCGACAGGGCCTGGCGAGGCGGCGCCCTGGGGACGATCGTCGCGTCGTGGCTCATCGCCAACGTCGCCTCGTCGAGATTCAAGGTCTCGAAGATGCTCTCGTACTCGCTCATGCCTCGATCATAGGCGATGCGAGGCGCCCAGTCAGTCCCCGGATTCGGGGCGCGGGCGCAGAACGAAGAAGCCCCGGTAGAGCGTGACGCTCTACCGGGGCTCGGGCTCGGACTTGCCTCACGCTCAGGAGAGGATGAGGAGCGGGTGCTCGAGGAGCTTGCGGAGCTCGGCGAGGAACTCGGCGCCCACGGCGCCGTCCACAGCGCGGTGGTCGCACGAGAGCGTGGCCTTCATGCGGGTGCCGATGGCGAGCTCGCCGTCGGCGACCACGGGGACCTGCCGGACCGCGCCCACCGCGAGGATCGCGGCCTCGGGCGGGTTGATCACGGCCTGGAAGTGGTCGATGCCGAACATCCCCAGGTTGGAGATGGTGAAGGTCGAGCCAGTGTAGTCTCCCGGCCCGAGCTTCTTGTCGCGGGCGCGCCTGGCGAGGTCGCGGACCTCGGCGGCGATCTCGGTCACGCCCTTGGAGTGCGCGTCGCGCACGACGGGGGTGATGAGCCCGTCCTCGATCGCCACGGCCACGCCGATGTGGGCGCGGTCGAAGAAGACGAGCTCGTCTCCGTTGTAGGCGACGTTCATACGCGGGTAGCGAATGAGCGCCTTGGCGCTCGCCTTGATGATGAGGTCGTTGACCGAGATCTTACGGTCCTCACCGGCCGCGGCGAGCTGGGCGTTGATCTGCTTGCGCATCGCCATGGCCGCGGCCATGTCGACGTCGATCGTGAGGTAGAAGTGCGGCGTGGCCTGCCAGACCTGGGTCAGCCGCTTCGCGATCGTCTTGCGCATCTGAGACATGCGCTCGGGGCGCCCGCCGGCGTCGGGGATCGTCCCGACGACCAAGGG
>CAJXPN010000111.1 GCA_913058025.1 uncultured Myxococcales bacterium
ACGAGATTTCTGCCTGTCTCGTGGGCTCGGAGATGTGTATAAGAGACAGCGATGAACGCGCTGAGCGCGTTCGCCGCGTGAACGATGTCGAGGTCCTCGACGGCCACGTCCGGATACGCCTCGCCGAACATGGCGACGTAGGTCGGCAGCGCGAGCAGCCGGCGCATCACACCGGCCCACACGGACTCGAAGTCCAGGTCGAGGATGAGCGCGAGCTCGTTGGTCTGGCCGAAGACGTCCTTGTCGCCGCCGACGCCGCGCAGAACCTCCTCCCGTTCCTCAACCGCGACGAGCTGCGCGGCGAGGATGTTGTCCACGCCGTCAGGCGCCACGCGCAGGATCGCCTGCGGGGTGTAGGACTCGCTGAAGTCGGCGAGGTGGAAGCTGCCGGAGTCGGTCTCGAAGAGGCGGGTGTCCCAGAACATCGTGGTGACGTCGGGGTGGGTCCGGTTGAAGAGGTCGGGGACGTTCCTCGGGACGAACCTCAGGCGAGCGCCAGGGAGCCGGGCGCCATCCTCCATCACGCGGGCCTTGGTGCCCACGGGGAGTGAGAGGTTGTCCACGGTCCCTGCGGACATGCGGTGGCACATCCCGCACGCGGCGTCGCGGTTGCCCGAGGTCTCGGGGTCGAAGAAGAGCGCGCGGCCCAGCTCGACCTTGGCGGCGGGTTGCGCGGGAGGGAGGGCGATGGGTTCGAGCCCGAGCCCGTCCACGACCTGGCGCAGCTCGATCCTCGGGTCGGGGTCGACCTCGGGAGGCTCCGGGTCGTCCTCGCTCGGGCCACACGCCGCGAGGGCGAGGGCGCTTATGGCGATGAGCGGGATCATGTTCAGACGCGTCGACATCGTCGTCATGGCGAGGCGCTCCGCGATGAGAGGATGGGGCAACCGCCGAGGTCCGAGTCTAACACATTGCCAGCGCGCGCGTACACGCACGCGGGGCGCAGCGTGCGCGCGCGGCGGGTGAAAAAAAGCGCCGGCTCCTCCCGAATGGGAGGAGCCGGCGCGTCGAGTCAGCGGGGCTCACCGGAGGGGCGAGCCGGACTCATTGGACTCAGGCGCTCTTGCGCTTGCGGCGGATGGCCACGAGGCCGATGCCGAGGAGCAGGAGCGTGCCAGCCGGGTCGGCGTCGCCGCCGCTGGAGGAGCAGCCACAGCCGTCGTCGTCGAGCTGACCGCGACGGTTGCCCGGGAGGGGATCCTCGTCGCCACCGTTGGTGTCGCCACCGTTGGTGTTGCCGTTGGTGTCGCCGCCACCGTTGGTGTTGCCGTTGGTGTTGCCGTTGGTGTTGCCACCGCCGTCGTCAGCGCAGACCGGAGCGCCGTCGCAGTCGACGTCGGCGCAGTCGATGTCGCCATCGTTGTCGTCGTCGTCGCCGTCGGAGCAGGACGCCTCGTGGGCGCCGTACTCGTAGGCGTTGAAGTCGTGCATCATGAACAGCGTCTCGGCGGGGTAGCCGGGGGCGGTGAACTCGAACTCGACGGTGACGGTCTGGAGCCCATCGGCGTCGGTGCCGAAGGAGTAGACCGGGGCGGCGATCTGCAGGGTCTCCATGATCCCGGTCGAGGGGTTCGGGGCCCAGATCGAGGCCTGGTAGCTCACGTCGAAGAGCGTGTAGGGCGCCGAGGTGATCCTCATCTGGCCCATGCTCTCCACGTTCGAGCCGTTGTGGTCGGGAGAGTCGGCCTTCTTGCCCATCATGAGTCGGTCGATGGAGTAGGGGCTGTCCTCCTTGTCCAAGGACGTGTGGAAGGTGATCGAGGCCTTGTAGGGCTTCGACGCCTCGACACCGGCGACCTGCATCGTCTGGTGGATACGGCCGATGCGAGCCGAGAGGGGCTGCGCGACGGCGGAGTCCTTGAGGAGGTCGAAGCCGATGGCTTCGAGCGTGCCCTTGCGGACGACCGTGGACAGGTTCTCGTCGTTGCTGCGGAAGAGCAGCGCCGCGTCGGCGCCGATGGTCTCACGGATGAGCCAGTCGTCGCCGGCGTCGGCCGGGTTGAGGTTGTTCTCGATCTCGTAGCCGTCGCTGGCGCCGCCGCCGTCGGTGTCGCGGTCGAGCGGGTTGGTCATGAAGACCGTGACCTCGAGGCCATCGGAGAGTCCGTCGCCATCCGAGTCCGCCCAGTTGGGGTTGGTCATCAGGTTGTTGATCTCGTCGGAGTCGGAGAGGCCGTCGCCGTCGGAGTCTGCGCTGTTGGGGTTGGTGAGGTGATCGTTGATCTCCTCGCCGTCCTTGAGGCCATCACCGTCGGTGTCGTCGAGGCCGGGGTTGGTCTTGTAGACGTAGACCTCCTGGCCATCGTTGATGCCGTCGCCGTCGGAGTCGGCGAGGTTCCTGTTGGTGCCGAGCCTGTCCTCCTCGGAGTCGGAGAGGCCGTCGCCGTCGGAGTCGAGCCAGGAGCCGGGGTTGGCCGGATCGTTGCCGTCGTTGGGGTTGGTCCCGTTGAGGATCTCGGTCCCGTCGCCGATGCCATCGCCGTCGGAGTCCGCCTTGGTCGGGTCGGTCCCGTAGACGCTGATCTCGGAGGCGTCGGAGACGCCGTCGCCGTCGGTGTCGGCGTTGTTCGGGTCGGTCCCGTGGACGTTGTTCTCGTCGTCGTCGGAGAGGCCGTCGTTGTCGGAGTCCGTGAACGACGCGTTGCCCGTGCCGGGATCGTTGGGGTCGAGCGGGTCGGTCCCGTTGTCGAGCTCGGCCTTGTCGGCGTAGCCGTCGCCGTCGGTGTCCCAGTGCGAGGGGTTGGTCCCGTGGATGTTGACCTCGTCGCCGTCGGAGAGGCCGTCGCCGTCGGAGTCCTTGAGCAGCGGGTTGGTCCCGTTGGTGACCTCGTCGAAGTCGGAGATGCCGTCGCCGTCGGTGTCGGTGCTGTTCGGGTCCGTGCCGTGGACGAAGATCTCCTCGGCGTCGGTGAGGCCATCGCCGTCGGAGTCGGGGTCGTTCGGGTTGGTCCCGTAGGTCGCCTCCTCGGCGTCGGTCACGCCGTCGTCGTCGGCGTCGTTGTACGGGCCCTTGTTGGCCGGGTCGTTGGGATCGAGCGGGTCGGTCCCGTTGCGGATCTCGATGCCGTCGCCGATGCCGTCGCCGTCCGTGTCGGACTTGGTCGGGTCGGTCCCGTAGAGCTCGACCTCCTGACCGTCGGTCAGGCCATCGTTGTCGGAGTCGGGATCGTTGATGTCGGTGCCCGCCACGCCCTCTTCGATGTCGGTGAGGCCGTCGTCGTCGGTGTCGAGGTAGTCACCGGGGTTTCCGGCGGGGTCGTTGGGGTCGAGCGGGTCGGTCCCCGAGAGGACCTCGTCGCCGTCGTTGATCCCATCGTCGTCGGTGTCCGAGTCACGAGGATCGGTGCCGCGCACTGCCTCCTGGTCGTCGGAGAGGCCGTCGCCGTCGGAGTCGTGGCCCGGGCTGTTCGGGTTGGTGTCGTTGACGTTCTCGAGGCCATCGTTGATGCCGTCGCCGTCCGTGTCGGGCACGAGCGGGTCGGTGTACGTGACGTAGATCTCGCGGCCATCGGAGATGCCGTCGTCGTCGGTGTCCGTGTCAGCCGGATCGGTCCCGAAGATGTTGATCTCGTCGTAGTCACTGATCCCATCGTGGTCCGTGTCGGCCTCGGTCGGGCTGGTGTTGTACGTGATCTCGTCGCCGTCGGAGATGCCGTCGTCGTCGGTGTCAGAGTCGAACGGGTCGGCGCCCATCGAGATCTCGTCGCCGTCGTTGAGGCCGTCGTCGTCGGAGTCGGGGTCGAGGGGGTCGGTGCCCTCCTCGATCTCGTGGTTGTCCTGGAGGCCGTCGTCGTCGGTGTCGGGATCGCTGGGATCGGTGGTGTAGTCGTCGATCTCGACGTCGTCGGGGATCGTGTCGCCGTCGTCGTCGATGATGAGGACGGGGATGATCGGCGGCACGTCGCCGTCATTCTGACACTGATTGACAGAAGGGATGTCCGTGTCGACCACGACAGATGTGCCGCCGCAGGTCACGAGCGCGCCCGAACCGTCGACGAAGTTACCCGAGAGCTTGAGCCCAGCCCCCGTACAAGAGCCACCCTTACACTGGGAGCTCGAGGCCGCGAGCAGTTCGTAGGTGATGGTCGAGTTGGGGGGGACGACGATCTCCTTCTCGAGCTCGGTCGGACCGGAGTTCGCGAAGTTCGAAGGGATCGGCAGGCACCGATCGGTGACGTCGTCCGCGAACGCGATCGGGAAGACGTCGGTGCTCGGGTCGGTCGACGAGACGTCGTAGGTCGCCGCGGCCACGTCGGGCGGCTTACAGGCGCCGTCGGAGAGCTTGGTGACGCCAGCGTTAGCGCGCGCGCACGCGCTCATGTAGGTGCGATCGTCGCAGCCACACTGGGCCGCGATGGGCGCGGCAGAGCAGTCGTCGGGCTCCGCGGCGTCAGGGAAGCCGTTGTCGTTGGTGTCGCGGTCGAACGGGTCGAGCCCGAGCTGCGCCTCCTCGAGGTCGGTCAGGCCGTCGTTGTCGGAGTCGAGCCACGCGACGACCACCGGGTTCTCGGGGTCGATCACCGGCTGGACCGGGCTCGCCGGATCGGTCGGGTCGAAGTTGAGCCGGACCTCGATGCCATCGGAGATGCCGTCGAGGTCGGTGTCGAAGAGTTGAGGGTTGGTGCCCTCGCGGAACTCGTCGGCTTCGGTCAGTCCGTCGAAGTCGGCGTCCCCGAGCTGGGGGACGTTACAGACCTGGATGGGGTCGGGATCCGGAGGCGGAAGCTGGCCCGCCGTCGAAGACGACGCGGCGTTCTTGCTGCCCACCGAGAGGCGGCCCTGGAACTCCACGTTCGTGTTGTTGACGATCTCGTAGGTCGTCGACTGGACGTCACCAGGGGCGCCAGCGGAGATCGCGTCACCACCCTGCACGCGAAGCTCGACACGCGGCCTGTCCGGGATGGTCCCGGCCTCGTTCACGCAGACCGTCTGCTGCGAGCACTCGGTCGCGATGCGCTGGCCGCTCGTGAGCTGGATGTTGAGCTTGGCCTTGGCCGTGCACAGCGCCGAACCCGAGGAGTGTGAGGGCGCCGTCAGCGGCAGACTCACCCGGTTCAGGCCGTTGACCAGCGTGCGGCGCGCGGTCCCGCTCGGGGATCCGATGTTCTCACCGCCCTCGCCGAAGCCGAGGCACTCGCCCTCGATGTTGAAGTCGGCGATGCCGCGCTGGTACTGGCAGCGCCAGTCCGTGCCCGTGATCGCCATGAAGACCGACGCCTGGACGTCGCCCGTCCCCGTCGCGCCGCTCGCCACGATCGGCTTGGGCACGGCCATCGAGCACACCGCCACCACGCCACAGTTGGGGGGTGGTGGGGTCCTCGAACGACATGCCATCGCGTCCGTGGTCATGACCATCGCGCCGGCCGTCGCGAGCGGCAGCGCAACAGCCGCTGCTCGGAGCACCATTCGCTGGTGGAGCTTCAAATTACGTTTCATGGACGGGTCCTCGTTCTGCTGGTCGGACCCCCTCGCGGGCATCCTGTGGTCGAGTGAGCGCGCCCCATCGAAACCGAACCTCTCTCATCTCTCGCACAAGAGAGATGGACAGGCTCGCTTCGGCGAGACGCCTTCGAGCTTCACTACTGGGAGACAGTTACTCCTCAGAAGGGTAGAGGACGGGGCATAGGTTGACAAGCAGTCTACCGCTCAAAAGCTGACTGCCACTGCACTTGGACCACCCGGCCAAATAAAATTCCGGGCATGGTGAAACCCCCGACGCCCACACCGCATATGCACACGAACATACGTTGTTCGTTTCGCCACTACGCTCCGACCCGAATACGAGGCCACCATGCGCACTGCCCTCTTCCTCTCGTCCGCCGCCCTCATCTGCCTCTCTGCTTGCGGAGACTCGTTCTCCTACGACGGAAACTCCTACTTCCCGGAGGACTGGGCGAGCACCTACGTCAAGAAGACGGACTGCAAGGAGTCGGCGACCCATAGCGGCGACTACGTCATCGTCCACACCTCCCCCGACGCCTCCGACGCCTACTCCGACCGCGCGGGCGCCATGCCCGTGGGGGCGGTCATCCTCAAGGAGCAGTTCGCCGACTCCGGATGCTCCGACTTCACCGCCATCACCGCCATGAAGAAGCTCGAGGACGGCGCCTCCGCCACCCACGGTGACTACGACTGGCAGCGCGTCGAAGCCGACGGCTCGATCGCACTGGAGGGCGCGCAGTCGACCTGCTCGGGCTGCCACTCGAGCAGCCCGTGCAGCGACTTCCTCTGCGAGCCCCAGCCCTGAAAGGCCCTTGCTCCGCGAGGTCGAGTCGGTGCATCTATCGATCCGTGACCACCTCACCGCCACCCACCTCGCGGAGCGCCACACGATGTCCACGCCCATCGCACACGTCGAGCTCTACGGCGACGGCCCGAGGCTCTTCGTCGGCCTCCACGGCTGGGGCTCCGAGCACACCAAGTCCTTCAAGGACGTCCTCGAGCGCCTCCCCGACGACGTGACCTTCGCGGGCATCGACCTCCCCGGCTGCGGGCGCACCCCGAAGCTCGAGGAGATGTCCTTCGACGCCGTCAACGCGTGCCTCACCGAGACCGTCCGCTCCCTCGGTCGCCCCGCCACCATCATCGGCGCGTGCGCGGGCGCCTACCACGCGATGCCCGTGGCGAGATCGCTGGGCCCGGACGTCGTCACGCGCCTGGTCCTCCTCGAGCCCTTCGCCTACATGCCATGGTTCTTCGCCGTCTTCGTCGTGCCGGTGACAGGGCGCCTGCTCTACCGGATGGTCTTCGACAACCCCATCGGCCAGTCGCTCACCCAGGCGAGCCTTCGGCGTCAGCACGTCTCCCAGGGCTTCGACATGGTCGGCGCCTTCGCCAAGAACGACACCCAGGTCGCCTACGCCTACCTGGAGTACTACGCCGCCATGCCTCACTACTCATCCTTCTCCGACGTGCTCTCACAGGTCCGGCTCATCACCGGTGAGACGAGCTGGGCCGCGATCCTGAAGTCGATCGCCATGTGGCGGGAGAACTGGCCAGGCTCGGAGTCCTGGCGGATCGAGGGAGCCGGCCACATGTTCAACCAAGAAGCGCCCGATCGCGCCGCCCGCGCCATCTTCGAGCCCGACTTCACGCCAGGTAGGGACGTCAGCCTCTGAACGCTCAACGCGGTTGCCTACTCCGCGCGCCTGCGACATAACCTGAAGGAGACACCCCCAAGGCACTCGCCCCATGAGGTCCCCCTTGAAGAAGCTCCTCGTCGCCACAGACTTCTCTTCCACCTCCCGCTCCGCGCTGCGCTTCGCGCGCGATCTCGCGGCCAAGCTGGAGGGGTCCATCGAGCTCGTCAACGTCTCGAAGGATCCTCGCGCCGAGACGTGGGTCACGCTCTCCGGGAACTCGAGCGATCACGCCGAGGGCATCACGAAGGCCGCTCGTAGCGAGCTCGCTCGCCTGCGTGACGAGGTCCTCGTCAGCGAAGACCTCGCCGACGCGCCGCTCCATGCGCGCGTCGGCAACGTCAGTGAGCAGGTGCTCGCCGTGGCGGCCAAGGCCGGCGCCGACGTCATCGTCTGCGGCGCCACCGGGACCACCCGGCTCAAGGCCCTCTTCTTCGGCGCCACCGCCAGCCGCCTGGTCCGCCAGTCCTCGCTCCCCGTGCTCATCGTCCCCGACGCCGAGGTCGACTCGCCTCCAGACGTGGTGCTCGCGCCCATCGACATGTCGGAGACCTCGCGCCTGAGCCTGAAGTACGCCGCAACGATCGCGGCCGCCTGCGGGGCCGAGCTCGTTGTCCTCCACGCGACCATCGCGCCGCCGGCCGCCGGGGACCCCTTCATCGGACACCTCGCGAAGGACCCCGTCGCATGGCGCGCGGAGCTCGACGCCAAGATCGAGGCCTTCGTCTCAGAGACCCTCCCCGAGGGCTCCGACTTCCGTGTCCTCGTCCACACGGAGCGCCCCGCCGAGGCGATCCTCGCCGCAGCCCGCGACACCGGCGCGGACCTCATCTGCATGGGGACGCACGGGCGCGCGGGCATCGCGAGGTTCCAGCTCGGGAACACCGCAGAGCGGCTGCTCCGGCACGCCCCCTGCCCCGTCCTCACGATCAACCCGCGCGGCGTCGCGACCTGAACCCGGTCAACCGAGCTCGGCCTCGATCCGCCCCCTCACCGACGGCGCGATCCCTGGCGTTTGCGCGAGCGCGCGCACGCCCTCCTCCGTGATCGCGTTGGACCCGAGGTCGAGGGTACCGAGCTGCCCGAGGAGCCCGGACCCCGCGAGCGCCCGCGCGCCGTCGTCGCCGAACTCACACCCGACGATCCTCAAGGTCGACAGGCTGCTCAGGTGGGTCGCGCGCGCGAGCTCTCGCACGCCCGCATCACCCAGCGGGTTGTACGACAGGTCGAGCGTACCCAACCTCGCCATGACCGGGGATGTCGCGAGCGCCCTCGCGCCGCTCCGGCCGATGCCGTTACGCTGGAGGTCGAGGAACCTCATCGCGCCCATCGACTCCCCGTCCGCGAGCGCCGCTGCGCCCGCGTCCCCGAGCGCGTTTCGAGAGCAATAGAGCATGCGCGTGGTGCGCATCCCCCATGCGTTGGCCATCGCGCTCGCGATGCCCAGCCCCTCGAAGTTCTCGCTCACGTTGAGCGCGGAGAGGCGCGCCAGACGAGGTGACCTCAGCAGGGACGCCATCGCCTCGGCGCCCATGCACGCGCCGTTGAAGTGCACAGCCCTGAGCGACTCGAGCCCTGGCGAGTCGATGATCGCGAGCACGCCCTCGGCGCCCAGCCGGCACTGGTTCAGGTTCAACACCGCGAGTTGCTCCAGCGACCCACAGCGCGCGAGCGCGGCGGCGTCCTCGGGACCAAGCTCCGTGTTCCCCCAGAGCATCAGCCTCCACAACCTGGACCACCGCGCGCCCTCGATCGCGGTGAGCGCGCCCCGCTCGAGGTCTGTCTCTTATACACATCTCCGAGCCCACGAGACAGGCAGAAATCTCG